>JAYRNS010000143.1:0-8847 GCA_041912075.1 Anaerolineae bacterium | reverse complement strand
GGCATGGGTCGCGTCGTGGGCCGAGTGTGTCGTCACAGCGGAGCTGTGACCTACGGTTGGGATGCATCTCCACGTACCGACCTATGCCGGCATGGCGTTGTCGTGGCCACGTTTGCCCGGCATGGGTCGCGTCGTGGGCCGAGTGTGTCGTCACAGCGGAGCTGTGACCTACGGTTCTACGGTTCGCACCGGCTTTTGCACGTCAAAGACTACACGGTGCGGCGGCGCAGCAGTGCGCTGACCAGCGCCAACCCCGTGATACCCAGCAGGCCTAGCGCCAGCCAGGCACCCGCCGGTGTGACCGGCGTGCCGGCTACGGCACTCAAACCCACCGCCGTGGGCACTTCACACGACTGCACCATCACATCATCCAGGTCCCAACCTGGCTGGCTGACCGAGCTGTCGGTACCGAGACGCCAGCGGAACTGCGCATTCTGGCCGGCATACGCCGACACGTCCACGATGTAGTTGGCGTAGGGTGCCGGGTCGCCGCACCAGGCTTCCAACCCTGCCAGCGAATTGCTGAAGCTGCTGGAAACGACACCGCTGTACTGGTTGGTGGGCGGCATGGCCGAGTCAGGAATCTGCGTCCAGGTGCTGCCGCCGTTGGTGCTGATCTCGATGATCCCGCCGTCGTAACAACCGCCAGAGCTGGATTCGAGGTCCTGTGCATTCCAGAATTTGAGCGTCAGCGGGTCCTGGCCGGTCGGCAGCGCCACTGCGGGTGACACCAGCCGTTGATCGCTCACCGTGCTGACGTCGTTGGCGTGGTAGTTGTGTGTGGGGCTGTGCGGGTTGTTGGTGCCCAAGGCCCACGTGTTGCCCGTCCCGCTGGACGTCCAACCCGTAACCGTGCCTTCGAAGTCGGTCTGGTAGAGGATACGCGGTGTAGAACCAGGGCTGCAGTCACCCGGGGCGGCCTGCGTGGTGAACGTAAACGCCGTGGTGTAGTCACTCATGCCACAGCCGTTGGTGGCGCGCACCCGCCAGCGGTAGGTCGTGCCGGTGTTGAGCGTGGCCCCGCTGTAGGTGGTACCGACGATGCCGGTGGCGCTGTGTACGATGTTGGTGAATGCGGGGTCGGTGGCGATTTGCAGGTCATACGCCACGGCATTGGCGCCTGCTGCCCAGGTGAACGTCGGCTGCACAGCCACGTTGACCGCACCGTTGGCCGGTGTCAGGAGGGTTGGTGCACCAGGCGTGGTGGTGGAAACGTTCAGCACCACTGTGTCGCTGTGGACCAACGCGCCCGACGTGCCGGTCACCTGGATGTTGTAAGCGCCGGCGGCCGCCACTGCTGTGTTGCCAATCGTAAAGGTACTGCTGCCGGGCGGCGTGAGGGGATTCGGCACAAAGCTCATGGTGGTGCCAGCCGGATTGCCGGCGGCGCTGAGGGTCACCGGGTTGGCAAAGCCACTGCTGGCCGTCAGGTTGACCGTATACACGGCATTGCTGCCGGCGCAGATGTTGGCCGCATCCGGCGCGGCGCTGAGGTTGAAGTCCGGCTGCTGGTCACGCCCGTTGAGCACCGTCGTGCCGGTGTTACCGGGATCGAGCCAGGGTTTGAGGCTGCTGCTGGAGGTGGCACCGCCGTTCCACGACACCGACAAGCGCCCGTACCAGTCAGAAAGATCGTTGCCGCAGGCGGCGTAACCGCCGTGCAGCTGGCCCACGATGCGATGGTCCGGGTTGAACAACGGCGAGCCGGACGAACCTGGCTCGGTGGTACCCAGGTCCCAATCGGTGATGCGGATGTGCGTCCCATCACCGGGCGAGGCCGTCCCCAGGTACGAGGTGGTCGAGGTCGGGTCGTTTTCGAAGCTGATGCGTTTTTCGTCCGTGTTGGGGTGATGAATGGCCACGGCCGATGTCGGGTTGGCGCTCGTGGCATCCCAACCGGCCCAGTGCACGTTGAACGACTCCTGCGGCGGATCGTCCAGCTCGACCAGGGTGAAGTCCGAAGGTGAGTACGACGAGCGGAAGAACGAACCGGTGTTGAACTGGTTGAGCTGACCGTCACCGGGGCCACCGCTGGCCGGGCTGCCCGGCGGACGGCAGAAGGAATTCTCGTAGTTCCAATAGGCCACCAACGAGGCGGCGTTGCCTGAATTGATCCCGCAGTGGTTGGCGGTCATAAAGTACGGTTTGAGGTCCTGGGCCACATTGTTGACCAGGAACCCGGTGCAGAAGGTGCTGCCGCCGGTGGAGATCACCGCCACCGAACGGATTTCCGAGCGCCAGGGGTCACCTTGCGGGCAGATCACGTCGACGTTGCAGGCGCCGGACGTGGGCATGCGGCCAAATTCGCGGTAGCCGTGGTTGACCGACGTCAGGGCAAGTTCCAGACCCGCAGCCGCACCGGCCGGCAGCTGGACTTCGATCACCAGTGTCTCGCCGGGTAGAATGGGTGTCCACAACTGGCCGTGGCTTTCGTTGTCCGCCGCGGTGAAGGGGCCGCGTACCGTCTGGTAATCGGGTGTGTACAGATAGAGCTGGCCACCCGCCGGCATGACGTAGCGGGTGAAACCCAAGTTCAGCGAGACGGCCTTGGGTGAAACGACGCGCAGACGCCAGACCGCGGTGCCATTGGCGAGACGTTCCCAGGTGCCGCGGGTGGCGGGCGTTACCATGGTTGCCTGGGGCTCGGCGAAGCGGGGTGGTAAATCGGACGCGGCGCGTACCACGTCTTCGGCTTCGAGGGCGGCTACGTCGACGCCGGGCATCACCAGAACGTCAACCTGGTCCAGCGGTATGACACCCTGGGCAAGGCCTGAGGGGATGCCCTGAGCAGGGGTGGTGCGTTGACCCGGTGCGCGTTCGGGGATGGCCAGGGCGGGGAAAGCCACCGCCGCACTCAGCGCCAACACGACCAGCAGCAATGCGAGGATCCACATGCGTGAACGAGACTTCATGTTGCATTCCTCCAGAACGATGGTTGCGGCATCCGGACCACATGGTCCGAATGTTCGTCGACGGGGCACATCGGTAGGGGCAGGGCAGCGGTCTGGTGGAGAGATTGTTCAAACCCAACCAGGTGACCGGACGGGTACCGTTCACTGGCGCTCGGGTATTGGGCACACGATCATTATAAAGCATAACGCGGGACGATTCAACCCTGAGGCTGCGTGACCGCGCACGTCTGACGGGTTGCTAGCGCACGAGCAGCACTGGACTTGCCGTCTCTTCCAGCAGCACTTGCAGTGCGGGATGCTGCATGAGATCATCACGTCCGGGCAGTACCAACATACCGCCCCCCTGCAAACGCACCATGTGGGCCAGCCGCCCCACGTTTTCCAGTGTCAAGACGCGGTAGCCAATCTCCAGCGGTTGGACGCGCAGCGCAGCCACCGCCTCCTCGTACAGCGTCTCGCTCGCCTGCTCCAGATCGGCCAGAATCAGCACCAGCAGGTGGCTGCTGGCAAAACGGGCCAGCGATGCGGCGACGGCCAGGGCCTTGTGCGCCAGCGGCGTGCCATCGAACACCACCACCATGGGAAGTCGGGGGCGCGCCCCGGTCCCAGTGACCAGGGTCAGGGTGGGTGCCTGGTAGACGGCGGCACGCGCCGTCGAGCCCAACCGCTGACGTTGGCCGAGTGACCAGCCCTGCCTGCCCAGGATGACCAGGTCAACCTCAGCCGCCGCTTTGAACAGCTCCTCTACGATCGGGCCGCGGGCCGTTCGAAACGCCCAACGTACCTGCGCGCGCTCGGCCATGGCCTGCAGGGTGTGACGCACCTCGACAGCCCGCGCGCGCAGCTGACGTTCGACCTCGACCGTTTCCAACGAGCGACGGATCGCCGAAACGATGCCCAGCTCGTCCGAAAAGGGCAAATCACCCAGCCGCAGCAGGTTGATGTCCTCGACGAACAACCCCAACAGTTCGGCCTCGAAACGGGCGGCCAGCTCGACCGCAGCTCCCAGAGCGGCCAGGCTGTGCGGCGAAGCATCGAGTGCCACCAGAATGCGGCGAAAGACCACGGGTCGTCCGGCATCGTCGCTCACGGTTTGAGCTCCTGCTCGTGCTCCGGGCGCGGGCTGCCAAAGCTCGAACGCTTGTCGGCCAGTTCGGTCAGACGCTGCATGACCCGCCCGTTGACCGAGGTGGTGGGATAGTGATCTTCGGCGTCCCGCTCACCAGCCGGTATACCGGTCAACAGTTCGATACCCTGATCGATGGTTTCCACCGGGTAAACGTGAAACTGACCAGCAGCCACGGCAGCGACGACGTCCTGCCGCAGCATCAGGTGTTTGGTGTTCGACGCCGGGATCAACACACCCTGCTCACCCGTCAAACCGCGCGCCCGGCACAGATCGAAGAAACCCTCGATCTTTTCGTTGACACCGCCGATGGCCTGTACCTGCCCGTGCTGGTTGACGGAACCGGTCACCGCCAGCGATTGTTTGATCGGCACCTGGGCAATCGCCGAGAGCAGCGCGTACAGCTCGGCCGACGATGCACTGTCGCCCTCGATGCCGCCGTACGACTGCTCGAACACCAGGCTGGCCGACAATGACAGCGGTGCGTCAGACGCATAACGTGCGCCCAGGAAGCTGGACAGAATCAGTACCCCTTTGGAGTGGATGGGACCCCCCAGCTCGACCTCACGTTCGATGTCGACGACTTCACCGCGACCCAGGCGGACCTGGGCCGTGATGCGCGAGGGTCGTCCGAAGCCGAATTTGCCCAGTGTCAGCACCGAAAGACCGTTGATCTGACCGACCTGCGCACCCTGGGTATCGACCAGAATCGTCCCGCGCAGCACTTCGTCTTGCAGACGCTGACGTATGCGGTCGCTGCGGTAGATGGCGGCATCAATGGCACGCTGCACGTCAGCCGTCGTTACGATGTCGTTGCCGTCCTGGCCGGCCCAATAGTCGGCTTCCTGCACCAGGTCGTTGATGCCGCGCATCCAGGTCGAGAGTTTCTCGGCATCGCCAATCACCCGCGCACTGTGTTCGATCACACGCGCGACGGCACCGCGGTCCAGGGGACGCAGACCTTCGCGGCGCGCCAGGGTCCCCAGCAGCTGTGCGTAGAGGCGGTGATTTTCGGGGGTGCGGTCCAGGTCATCCGCAAAATCGACCGCCACCTTGAACAGTTCACCAAAGTCGGGATCGAGGTCGCAGAGCATATAGTACAGCATGCGATCGCCCACCAAGGCCACTTTGACGTTGAGTGGGATCGGTTCCGGCTCCAGGGACACCGTGCTGATCAGGCTGAGGAGCTGACCGAGCGATTCGACGCGGATCTGCCCTGCTTTGAGCGTACGCTTGAGTCCCTCCCAGGCATAGGGCTGCAGCAGCACCTCGCGCGCATCCAGAATCAGGTAACCGCCGTTGGCTTTGTGCAGACAACCAGGCTTGATGAGGCTGAAATCGGTGACCAGCGCCCCCATGTGCTGTACGTATTCGACCCGGCCGATCAGATTCTGAAACGTGGGATTGTCCTCAGCAACGACAGGCGCCACGGTGGAGCTACTGTGATCGACCAGCAGGTTGATGTAGTAACGGCGCAAGGAGGGTCGCTCGTCGGGTGGCCGTTGAACCGCTTCACCCTCGGAACCGGGTGCCGCGGCTGGCAGAAAATCGCGCGCGTTTTCGATCACGTCGGTCTGCACGGCTTCCAAATAGGCGACGACCCCTGGCACGTCGACGAACTTTTCACGCATGTCGCTGATCAGACCGCCTACGGCAAAACCGGCCATTTCACGGTTGAGCCGCGTCATTTTTTCCTGCATCTCGCGCTGCCAGGCTGGGAACTGGCGTACCAGGCGTGCCATCTCCTCCTGGAGGGTTTCGATGTCTTTTTGGATTTTGGCACGGTCTTCTTCGCCGAGCTTTTGCACCTCTTCGATCGACATCACTTCGCCGTTGCGCACCGGGGCAAAGGCCAGGCCGGCCGGTGTGCGCAGCAGCGCCACCTGCTGTGCTTCGGCACGCTTCTGCATGGCCTCGAAGGCGTGTGCCTGCCGCTCTTTGAACTCCTCGACGATCACCTGTGCCCGTTTCTGATACTCCTCGCTTTCGAACGCCACGGGCAGGGCACTGGCGATGGCTTCCACCAACTGTTTCATCGTGCGCTGGAAGTCGATGCCCCGCCCGGCCGGCAGCGCCAGGGCACGCGGGCTGTGTGGCTGCTCGAAATTGTTTACGTAACACCAGTCTGGCGGCACCGGGTCGTTTGCAGCTTGTTCTTCGAAAAGACGGCGCACCAACGTCCGTTTGCCCGTACCCGCCGGCCCCAGGGCATACAGGTTGTAGCCGGTCTTTTTGATTCCAATGCCAAAATCAATGGCCTCGCGTGCCCGCGGTTGGCCCACGAAGACGTCCAGGTCGGCCAACTCGGCCGTAGAGTCGAAATCGAACTGGGTTGGATCACAGTGCCGAAAGAGATCGGCGGGCTGGAGTTCTGGGAGAGGTGACATAGTGTTTGTTTCTCCTGGCGTCGAGCTGAAGGGCTGTACGCCTGGCATCGAACGTGAAACCTTGGCCGTGGCACGACCCGGTGCGATCTTCACACATCGTGCGGGCGTTCACTGGCTGGTATCGACGGTGGAAGCGGATCCCTGCCCATTGCCGGCCGGTGCGGCGTCGAACACGGTGTAACGCTCGTCCATGTCCTTGATCGCCAGGGCAGTGACCAGAACCATACGCCGTTCGTCGACGGCGCTTTCGGCCACTTCGTACATCTTGGCCGCGCGTACAGTGCTGATGTGCCGTCCGTTTAGATTACCCACGATCTGTTCGATGGCGGCCGCCCATGCTGGCGCGGTCTCTTCGTCGAAGTCGCCACCACTACGGATATAATCACGCCACAACGTCAGGGCTCGCACCTGTTCGAGCAGCCCAAACTGAGCCTTGGGCATGCCCTCGACCAGAGACAGCTCGACGACATCGAGCGTGGCGTTCTTGCGCGGCTTCATATAGAGTCGGCCCAGCAGGAGTTTGAGAACCGTTGCGTCTGCGGTCTCGGCGGCCAGTGTCTGCTCCAATTCATGCCGGCTGAAATGGGTTCCCAGGGCCGCTGGCCGCAGGTCTGCCACCAGCCAGGTGTCGTCTGAGGTATGCTGCAGCCGCAGAGAGGTATACGCCCAGGTGGTTTCGCGTGGCTGCTGGGTGTCGCGGCAGCGTCCCACTTCCAAGAAAGCATCACCCGCGCCGGCAAACGCCACTCGACTGGGATAGTGACCCCCGCCGGTGACGTGTGTGTAAAACAATGGCACCAGCCCACCGACACCAAAAACGTCGAGCAGCGTCTCGAGCGAGCTCTCGGGCACCACGCAGGGTAGGGCACGGCGCAGCTCCATGCCGTGGACCGCTTCGACCAGCCCAGACACAGTTTCCCACAGCGCGGTGACGGTGGGTTGTTGGGTTTCGTTCATGGTTGTCCTGCTTTCTCGTTGAGGTGCGAGGTGTCTCGCGACATGACCAGGTAGCAAAGATTATGCTGATTATAACATGCTGCCGGACGGGCGTCAACGAGCCCTTTGATTTTGGATTGGCGATTTTGGATTTTGGATTTGGAGGGCACAGCTGTGTTACAATGCGTCGTGGAGCATCCATGAACGAACCAACAAAGATTCTGGTCGTGGAAGACGATACGGGTCTGCGCGAGGCACTGGTGTATAACCTGTCGCACGAGGGGTATACAGTGCTGTCCAGCAACAATGGGCTGCAGGCGATCGAGGCCGCACGCCGTGAGCACCCTGCGGTCGTGATCCTGGACCTCATGCTTCCTGATCTGGACGGGTTGTCGGTTTGTCGCAACTTGCGCCGCGACCCGGAAACGGCAGACGTTGCCATTCTGATCCTGACCGCGCGCGGGGGTGAGGTCGACAAAATCGTCGGTCTGGAAACAGGCGCCGACGATTATCTCACCAAACCCTTCAGCCTGGGCGAGCTGCTGGCGCGCGTGCGTGCGATGTTACGCCGCACACGCAGTGCGGCCCCGCGCGACTCGCTGCAGTCCGGTGATCTGACGCTCGATCTCATCACGCGCCGTGCGCTGCGCCATGGCCAGGAGCTGGCGCTCACGCCCAAAGAGTTCAGCCTGCTGGCTGAGCTGATGCGGCACCGCGACGCCGTGCTCTCGCGCGATCTGCTGCTCGACCGCGTCTGGGGCTACGAGTACTACGGCGACACGCGCACGGTCGATGTGCACGTGCGCTGGCTGCGCGAGAAGATCGAAACCGACCCGGCGCACCCCACACGCATCCAAACCGTTCGTGGTTTGGGGTATCGTTTTGTAGAGTAATACACTGTCGTTGGACCCAGATCGAAACGGAGGTGGACCGTGGACCCATTCATGCGTGCGGCGATCGACGAAGCCAGGCAGGGTCTGGCCGAAGGGGGGATTCCCATTGGCTCGGTGCTCGTGCTCGACGGACAAATCGTGGGGCGTGGCCACAACCGGCGGGTGCAGCAGGGCAGCGCTATCTTGCATGCCGAGATGGACTGTCTGGAAAATGCCGGCCGGCTGCGGGCGCGCGACTACCAGCGTGCTGTGCTGTATTCGACGCTCTCGCCCTGTGATATGTGCAGCGGCACCGTGCTGCTCTACAAGATTCCCAGAGTGGTGATCGGCGAAAACCGTACCTTCCAGGGTCCAGAGGATTACGTGCGCGGCCGCGGCGTCGAGCTGGTGATTCTCGACGACCCGGAGTGTATTGGTATAATGGAAGCGTTCATAGCCAACAATCCAGAGCTGTGGAATGAAGATATTGGAGAATGATGGCCCTATCAGCCACAACCGGTTGGAGGGTCAGATATGAACAGCCCTGAGACCCTGCGCCAGGTCGAGTTTGGCAGCGCGGTGACGGTCGAGTTGATCGACCAGGACGGCCAGGC
>JAYRNS010000142.1:0-4463 GCA_041912075.1 Anaerolineae bacterium | reverse complement strand
CTTTCCGGCGCGCATCGCGTTTGCCGTCACCAGCCAGATCGATTCGCGGGTCATCCTGGACTCGCCCGGTGCCGAAAAACTGCTGGGCCGCGGCGATATGCTGCTGATGACGGCCGACACCGCCAAACTGCGGCGCGTGCAGGGCTGTTACGTGAGCGAGCGCGAGATCGAGCGCGTCGTCGACTTCTGGCGTAAGCAGGTGCCGGCGGGTGAGCGTCTGCCCCACCAGCCGTGGGCCGGTCTGCTGGAGCAGGAGGCCGAAGATACCGAGCTGGAAGCAGCCATCGAGGCGATTCGGGGCCGCAAACGCGTCTCGACGTCGCTCCTGCAGCGGCAGATGCGCATCGGTTACCCGCGCGCGGCACGTCTGATGGAGCTGCTCGAGGCCCGAGGTTACGTGGGACCGGACGAAGGCGGCGGCCGTTCGCGCCTCGTACTGTTCGAGTCCGAAATCGACGGCGGCCTGGACGACGCCGCCGGCTGAAAGTAAGCCCGATTTGCCAGTAACACATACGATTCTGTCATCGTCAAGACACGTGCACACTCGTTGCGCTAGAAATGGATCTGCTTGCCCGTGAGCAACAACAACCATCATGCTGTGATTCTGAGCGCTGCCCGAACGCCGATTGGCCGCTTTCAGGGAGCGCTGTCCGCGTTGTCCGCCGTCGACCTGGGTGTGGTGGCCGTAGGCGCCGCCCTGGAACGAGCTAATTTGCCTGATCTGGCCGCGATCGACGAAGTCCTGGTGGGCAACGTCGTCTCGGCCGGCCTGGGTCAAAACGTTGCCCGCCAGGTGTCCATCGGGGCCGGGATACCGGTCACGGTCAGTGCTACCACGGTCAACAAGGTGTGTGGTTCCAGTCTCAAAGCGGTCATGCTGGCTGCACAGGCGGTGCGTGCCGGCGAAGGCCAGCTGTTTGTCACCGGTGGTGTCGAAAGTATGAGCCGGGCACCCCACCTGGTCGATGCCCGCTTGAACCAGCTGCGTTATGGTCACGGCGCGCTGCGTGATGCACTGATCGTCGACGGTCTGTGGTGTGCGTTCGAGAACTGGGCGATGGGCAACGCCGCCGAATTCATTGCCGACGAGTACGAGATTACGCGGCTGGAGATGGATCGTTATGCCCTGGCCAGCCAGCACAAAGCACTGGCCGCGATCGACAGCGGTAAATTCGCTGCTGAGGTGGTGCCGGTTACCATCGTCGATCGCAAAGGCGAACGCAGGGTGTTTGCACAAGACGAGTCGCCGCGCCGCGACACGTCGCTGGCCGTGCTGGAGCGGCTGCCACCCGCCTTTCACGCCGATGGCCGGGTAACCGCTGGCAATGCGCCGGGGCTCAACGATGCCGCCGCGGCACTCGTCGTGGCCAGCTCAAACTACGCGCAACGCATCGGCGCCCAACCACTGGCCCACATCGTAGGTCACAGCCAGGTAGCGGTCGAGCCCCGTTATCTGTTCGATGCCCCCGCCCGTGTGATACCCCGCGTGCTGGATCGGGTGGGCTGGACGCTGGCCGATGTCGATTTGATAGAAGTCAACGAAGCGTTTGCCGCCCAGATGCTGGCCAACGGCCGGGCGCTGGCCGCTGCGGGTTGGGACTGGGATAAGGTCAACGTCCACGGGGGCGCCATTGCGCTGGGACACCCGCTGGGCGCCACCGGGGCACGCATCCTGACCACGCTGCTGTACGCCCTCAAGGATCGCCACCTGGCCCGCGGCATCGCTTGTCTTTGCCTGGGCGGGGGTGAGGCGGTTGCGGTGGCTGTGGAAGTTACCGAGTGATTTGTGGAAGGTCTGTATGCCGGTTGACAGCCAGCTCATCATTATTGGTGCCGGACCCTTTGGTTTGGCTCTGGCGGCGCATGCGCAGCAGCTAGGCATCGACTACCTGGTCGTTGGGAAGCCGATGGAATTTTGGCGTGATAACATGCCCACTGGCATGTATCTGCGCTCGGCCAGTGACTGGCACCTGGATGTTGCCAACGATGCCACCATCGAACGCTTCCTGGCAGAACAGGGCCAGACGCCGGCCGGCGTCGAGCCACTGTCACGTGACATGTACTTACGTTACGTGCTGTGGTTTCAGGAACAGAAACAAATCCACACCCTCCCCGTCTACGTGACGCAGCTCGATTATCGGCCCAACGCTGCTCGCGCATTCCGTGCCATCACCGACGAAGGTGAGGTGATCGCCGCCGACAAAGTAGTCATTGCGGTGGGGTTCAAATATTTCAAACACCTGCCGCCCGACGTCGTGCAGCTGCTCCCGCCCGTACGTTTTGCCCACACGTGTGACCTGGTCGACTTCACCAATTTGCGCGACAAACGCTGCCTGATCCTGGGCGGCCGTCAAAGTGCCTTCGAGTGGGCCGCCCTGATCCACGAAGCCGGTGCAGCGGCAGTGCACGTGGCACACCGTCACCCCTCGCCGGCATTCCAGGCGGCCGACTGGTCGTGGGTCAACCCGCTGGTGGATGCGATGGCAGACAACCCTGGCTGGTTTCGTAACCTGGCGCCAGAAGAAAAAGATCGGGTTGCCTACCATTTGTGGTCCGAGGGCCGCCTCAAGGTCGAGCCCTGGCTGGAGCGTCGCATACACCAGTCTGGAGTGTTCGTCTGGCCACAAACCCGGGTCGAGCACTGCACCGAGCTGCCCGATGGCACGGTTGCGGTCACGTTCGACGACGATACGACGGTGCTGGTCGACCAGATCGTCCTGGCCACCGGCTACAAGGTGCAGATCGATCGGGTCCCCTTCCTGGCCCACGGCAATATCCTGCGCCAGCTGGCGACGCGCAACGGGTTTCCGGTGCTCGACGAGCATTTTCAGACCAACGTGCCCGGGCTGTTTATCACGAGTATGGCTGCCGCGCAGGATTTTGGTCCCTTTTGGGGATTCACCATTGCCGTGCGCACCTCGGCCCGGCTCATCGGGGAAGCCTTGACCGGTCAGCCGGTGCCACCGCCATGAGCACGATGCTGACCCTGACGGCCGACCAGGCACGTTTTAGCTGTCGCGTGGCTGGGGTGGCCATCGAAGAGGGCTGCGTCCTGCTGCATCGGGCATTACGTGACGATTTCTGGGCGCTGCCCGGTGGCCGCGCCGAGCTGCTGGAGCCAGCGGCGGCGACGCTGCGCCGCGAGATGCAAGAAGAGCTGGGCATCGACGTCGAGGTGGTGCGTTTGCTCTGGCTGGTCGAAAACTTCTTCGAGTACGAGGACATGGCCTTCCACGAGTTGGGCCTCTATTTCCTCATGCAGGTGCCGCCTGACTGGCCGCAGCGCACGAGTCAGGCGTCGTTCGCCGGTGAAGAAAACCATCTTCCCCTCGAATTTCGCTGGTTTCCCCTGGCAAGCCTGTCAGAGATGGTGGTTTACCCGTCGTTTTTGCGCCGGGGATTGCAGGATCTGCCCACGACGATCCAGCACGTCGTTCACAGGGACGAATGAGCCCCTGTTGCGTAACAGTTTAGTCCGAGAGGAGCGTGACATGACAGACTTTGCAGCATCCACCGGCTGGCGGCGTCTGTTCGCCGCATTTCTGGTCCTCGTCGTGGTGTTGGCCGTCACGGGTACCGCCATGGCAGCCCAGTATGGCCAAATCACAACGTTCGCCCCCGTGCCAGCTACGCCAGGTTTTCCAGAAGGTGTCGTCGTCCACGGTAACCGTGTGTTCGTGTCGGGACCAGCACGTTTTGGCACCGCCGGCACGGGTCCCTCGGCCCTCCAGGTGTACGACCGCAAATCGGGTGTGCTGGTGCAGACGATCACCGTGAGCGGTGAGGCCCTGGCGTTCGAGCATGCGTTGAGCAACGTGGCGGTGGACGGTGCCGGGCGGATCTACGCATTGAGCACCCAGCTGGGTCTCATCCGCTTCGTCAAACAGGGGCAGACGTATGTCCAGCAGCCCTACGGCGCATCTGTGCCGGACCTGCCCGCGTGCCCGGCTGCGCCACCCTGTTCGCCAACCGCCTTCGACATGCCGCCGATCGTCAATGACGTCGTCTTCGATCCGGCCGGTTATGCCTACGTGACCGACTCGCTGCAGGCGACGATCTGGCGTTATGCGCCCGGTGGTGGGGCTCCGCAGGTCTGGTTCCAGAGCCCGCTGTTCGAGGGGGGTGGTTTTATTCCGTTTGGCCCCAACGGCATTCGGCTCGATCCGGACCGCAGCCACGTCTACGTGGTGGTGTCGTCCTCAGCCACCAACCCGCTGCTGGGAACGATCTATCGCCTGCCGCTGGTGGACAGCCCGACGCCGGGTGATTTGGAAGTGTTCTACACCTACACGGCCGGTGAGATACCCGATCAACTGGCGTTCGGTGCGCGCGGCGACCTGTACGTCTCCCTGGCCCTGACAAACCAGATTTCGGTGCTGGCGCCCAACGGCACAGAAGTGACGCGCATCCAGAGTGCCGTGGGCGACGATATTCCGCTCGACAACCCAGCCGGGATTGCTTTT
>JAYRNS010000141.1:0-1954 GCA_041912075.1 Anaerolineae bacterium | reverse complement strand
CTGGCACTGGCTGGCTTGCGGTCGCGATACCCACAGGCCAGCCAGGCCATGCTGCGCCGCAAACTGGCGGATTTGTTATTGGGAGAAGAACTGGCGCGTAAAGTGTATGGAGAGGCAATCGATGCAGAATGAACCCATTGAGGTCACGCTTAAAGTTACAGATATTCTCGAGAAAATCGGCGTTCCGTATCTGATTGGCGGCTCGCTCGCCAGTACGCTGTATGGCATGGTGCGGACCACGCAGGATTCGGATATTGTCGCCGAAATGCGACCGGCACATCTCAAGCCGTTTGTTTCAGCCTTGCAGGATGAATTCTACGTTGACGATGAAATGATTGCCGAAGCTATCCAACACAATTCCAGTTTCAATATCATCCATCGCGAGAGCATGTTCAAAGTGGATGTATTTGTCCCGCGCCGGCGTCCCTTTCTTCAGTCTCAACTTACGCGTGCCCAAAGACAAACATTCACATTTGAAACCGAGGTCAGCGCAAAATTCGCCAGCCCCGAAGATACCGTTCTGGCCAAGCTGGAATGGTATCGCATGGGCGGCGAAGTCTCGGACCGCCAGTGGCGCGACATTCTTGGCATACTGAAGACGCGCGGGGAGGAACTGGACCTGGATTACCTGCGGCGGTGGGCCAGCGAACTGCAAGTGAGTGATCTGCTGGAACGTGCTTTGCAGGAAGCGGGATAACATGGAACAGCATCCGCATGCAGTCAAACCAGAATCGTGGCTCGTCGCAGCCGGCCGTGCTTCCGAACCCGGCGCCCCGCTGAACGTGCCGCTGATCCCCGCATCGAACTTCATCATCGGCCAGGGCCGTGCCTACGCGCGCAATGATGGCACACCGACCTGGGAAGCGCTCGAAGAAATCGTCGGCGGGCTCGAGTCTGGCCAGGCCGTGGCGTTCGCCTCTGGCATGGCCGCGGTGGCCGCCGTGTTCGACCAGCTGACGACCGGTGCCGTGGTGGTGTTACCCGATGACTGCTATCAAGGGGTGGCCGGTCTGGCTGCGGCCGGCGCTGAACGCGGACGTTGGTCGGTGCAGCGCGTGGCGGTGGACGATACCGCCGGCTGGATTCGCGCCGGCGCTGCCGCTGACCTGATGTGGCTCGAATCACCCTCGAACCCGCTGCTGACGGTCGCCGATCTGGAGGCGATCTGTGCCGCACCCCGCAAATCAGGCGCAATCGTCGCCGTGGACAATACCTTCGCCACGCCTTTGAACCAGCAGCCGCTGGCTTTTGGCGCCACGGTCTCGCTGCAATCGGCCACCAAGTTCATCGGCGGTCACTCCGACCTGTTAGCCGGGGTCGCCACGACGAACGACGAAACCCTCTGGCACACCCTGCGCAGGTCGCGCGAGCTGACCGGTGCAACCCCCGGCGTGCTCGAGGCCTTTCTGGCCGTACGCGGGGCACGCACGCTCGCTCTGCGCCTGGAGCGGGCCCAACAGACCGCCCTCATGCTTGCCCAACGGCTCGAGACGCACCCGCTGGTCACGCGGGTCCGCTATCCAGGCCTGCCCTCTCATCCGACGCATGCGACGGCGAAGCGTCTGCTTAAGGGCTTCGGAACCATCCTATCGTTCGATCTCCTGGGCGGGGCTGACATGGCCGATGCGGTTTGCCAAAATGTCCGGCTGATCCACCATGCCACCAGCCTGGGCGCCGTGGAATCCACGATGGAACGCAGGGCTGCGGTCGCCGGCCAGGAACACCTTCCCCCTTCGCTCCTGCGGCTCAGCGTTGGCATCGAGCACGCTGGCGACCTGTGGGCCGATCTCGATTCGGCAATACGCGCGGCTGCCCCGTGACTGCCAGGGACCCTTGCGAGGTATAACGCATGTCGAGCGTCAGGACAGCCATCTCACTGGATCGGTCGCTCTTAGAGGAGGCTGACGCGCTGGCGGAAGAGTTACACCTGTCCCGCAGCCGGCTGTTCGTGCTG
>JAYRNS010000140.1:0-6277 GCA_041912075.1 Anaerolineae bacterium | reverse complement strand
GCCTGGCCATGATCAACCGCGCCCTCTCCTGGCAGCAAGGGCTGAGCAGCGCGCCGGAAAAGGACAAGGCATCCTACGCCGACAATGTGCCTGGCTGGTTGCAGGACTTTCTCGAACAAGCTTGACGAATTAACAGCGAGCGCTATTATGGCCTTTGAATAGGTATGATTTGGCTATCTGGAGTTCGACTGACGTTTACAGCGTGCGTTTTGCGGGAGAAATGCGAACATAACCAGCAGGATATTCTCCTGCGAACCTTGAGGAGACAACTATGTATCCAGTTCCGCAAATGGCTCCCATCTCAGATTTGAAGCACCGTCACCTGGATGTATTCAAGCGGTTGAAACAGGGCCCTGTCATTCTGGCAAATCGCAGCCAGCCGGCGGCCGTTTTGATTTCGCCCGAGCGCTGGAATGCGATCGTCGAATACATCGATGATTTGGAATGCGGCATCGAAGCGCTGCAAACAGAACTGGCCATTGCCAAAGGTGAAGATGAATTGGAGCGATTGACGCCGGCCGAAATCGAAGAATGGCTCGGTGAGAATGAAGTACCCCCAACCCCCAACCCCTGATCCCCAACCCCTGATCCCCGACCCCCAATCTTTGACATACGACTATTCCTGTGCGATAATACGCCCGATCCAGCGTTGACAGACGAAATCCGGGGATGAATGGTTTCGACGGGGCAGGCTGGTCGCGGGTTGCAAGCCGAGGCGCTCTCACCTCGTAAATCCAGAGCAAAACACTAACTGCCAACACTGGCAAAACGTTCAACTTCGCACCGCGTTTCGCAGCCGCGCCCGCAATGGCGCTCGCTGCCTAATTCGTAGCGAACCGAACGTCTCCTCCCATTAAAGGGAGGACGGTCTGTACCACGTGGCGCCTCCTGGCGCGGTACGGGCCGTCAAATACAGGATGGCCGCAGCCGGTCAGACGCCGATAGGGCCGGAACAAGACCATCGGCTAGCCGGCCCAGGGAACGCCGTCGCTGGCGGTCCGTCCGGTGAAACACCAAAGCAGCGACTAAGCTTGTAGAGACTTTCGGCCGAGTGTTTCGGACGCGGGTTCGATACCCGCCATCTCCACCTCACGGAGAAGGGTCCTCAGAAGAGGACTCTTTTTCTTTTGCCACAGAGAACACAAAGGGCACAGAGTTTTTTGTGTTCTGTACGCGCGCGCGGTGTCGTGTGTTCTGAGCCATGAACAGTGACCACGCGCGAGATAGCTGCTCTGTCCGCTTGGGGTTTGCCCTTTTTTCAACTATAATGCCCCAAAGGCCAATAGCCTGCGCAAAAAACAGAGAAAATCTTGGTGCCTTTGTGGTTCAATTTCTGGTTCCGATGAATCCGAGTTAGGGGAAATGTATGGACCTTGGTCTCAATGGTAAAATCGCCCTCGTCACTGGTGCCAGCGCGGGCCTTGGTTTTGCGGTCGCCCGGCTGCTGGCGTCCGAAGGGGCCGACGTGGCCATCGCCGCCCGCCGGCCCGATCCGCTGCATGCTGCGGCCCAGCAAATTCGCGATGAAGCACCGGTGCGCGTCCTGCCCATTGCTGCCGATGTGACCTACCCGGTGGCCTGCCAGCGTGTGGTCGATACGACGGTCGCCGAATTGGGCGGCCTCGACATTCTGATCGCCAACGCCGGCGGCCCACCGAGCGGCACTTTCCTGGAGCTGTCAGACGAGCAGTGGCAGTACGCCAGTGAACTCAACCTGATGAGCACGGTGCGTTTGATCCGCGCCGCCGTGCCGGCCATGCAGGCGCGCGGCGGCGGGCGGATCGTCGTGATTGCCTCGCTGTCGGCCAAACAGCCCCTGCCCAACCTCATCCTGTCGAACACCATGCGCGCCGGCATCCTGGGTCTGGCCAAATCGCTGGCCAACGAGCTGGCTCCTTTCAACATCCTGGTCAACGCGGCGCTCCCCGGCTGGACACGTACCGACCGGGTGAAAGTCCTGCTGGCCGACCGGGCGCGGCGCCAGGGCATCAGCGAAGCCGAGGCAGCAAGCGCGATTACCAGTGAAATACCGCTGAAACGTATGGCGGAACCAGAGGAATTCGCCGCGGCCGTAGTTTTCCTGGCTTCGGCCCGCGCCAGTTACATCACCGGCGTGGCCCTGCAGATCGACGGCGGCCAGGTGCGGAGTATTATTTAGAACCCAATCGTGTGTTGGGCTGCTGCTGCCGCGACAACCCGTCCCAGACTTTTCAACGAACGGATATCGAGCCCATGAGATTCTTGCGTTTCGACACGCAGCAACACCCGTTGATCCTGGCCAGCGCTTTGCTGGTTGTGGTTACGCTGCTGTTGAGCGGCTGCCAGCCCACACCCACCCCGGCTGCCCCCACCGCGGCCCCAGCTGTCATCGAGCAGCCCACGGCGACCGAACCCGCCCCGACTGCTACGGCCACCCCGCTGCCACCGACGGTCACCCCCACGGCCACCCCTGAACCGCCGCGCATCTCGCTCAGTGATACCATCACCGGCACCCTGCGCACCGCCATCGAAGGGTGGGCGAACAGCCAGGGCGCCCGGCTCGTGCCAGCCGGCGAACAGGCCGACGTCCGGGTCGAAACGACTGCTGCCGTTTCCAATACCACCCAGCTCAGCGAGGCGGTCTACGCCGTCGCCGACTGGTTCCCCACCCTACGCACGGGTATCACCCTCGACGCCGTGCGCGGTCTGTGGCAGGGCCAGCCAACAGCCGACGGGCTGACCACCCTGCTGGTGAGCCCCGACACGGCTGCCGCGATCCAAACGCTGTGGGGTGAGCCGGCGTCTTCGGTCACCGTGGTGGCGGCCGAAGAGATCCCGACCCGTTTGTGGAAAGAAAAAGGGGCGATTGCGATCGTGCCGTTCGACCAGCTCGAACCGCGGTTGAGCCAGCTGCCGGTCGACGGCCAGAACGTGTTGGATCGCAAAATGGACCTGGCGACCTACCCGCTGGTCGTGCACTCCGTCGCCAGCGGCGACCCGACGCTGGTCGAGTCGTTGGCCACCGCGCTGCGTGACCAGGTGCCGGCCACGAACCGTGATCTGGAACGGATGACGACCCTGATCATGACCGGTGTCACCGCGATGGCGCGTGATACGGCCTGGGTCATCGAGCAGGAAGGCGACCCGGCCTACCCGGCGCGCAAGATCGCCGACGTCCTGTCGGCGGCTGACATTACCCACATCAGCAACGAAATCCCCTTTGTCGAAGGGTGCAGGGCCGACCGCACACCCAACCTGCTCGTCCTGTGCAGCAAACCTTCCTACATGGAAGCCATCAAGCTGGTGGGCGCCGATATCATCGGCCTCACCGGCAACCACATGCTCGATTACGGGCGCAAGAATTTCCTGAATACCCTGGATTTGTACGACAAAGAGGGTCTGCCGTACTACGCGGGCGGGCGCAACGCCGAAGAAGCCAGCCGCCCGCTCTATATCGAAGATCACGGCAACAAGCTGGCCTTCCTGGGTGCCAATAGTTTTGGACCACCGTCGAACTGGGCCACCGAGGATGCCCCCGGTGCGCAGTTCTATGACCCAAACACGATGAAACAAGAGATCGAAGCGGCGCGTGAAAAGGCCGACGTCGTGCTCGTCGAGTACCAGGCCGAAGAAACCTACGAATATGCACCGAGCTACAACAACCGCAACCAGTTCCGAGCCACGATCGACGCCGGTGCCGATATCGTCACCGGTGTGCAGGCCCACCAGCCGCAGGCGGTCGAGCTGAGTGAGGACGGTAAAAAGATCATCCTCTATGGTCTGGGTAATCTGTTCTTCGACCAGATGTTCAACCCCGACGTGCGGCGCGGCCTGATCCCGCGGCACACCATCTACCAGGGCCGTCTCATGCAGACCGAACTGCTGACGACGATCCTGGAGAACTATTCGCAGCCGCGTTGGGCCACACCCCAGGAGCGCGATGTGATTCTAAACAACGTTTTCGAGGCCAGTGGGTACAAATGAGTCAGGAAAGCTGCCATGCTGCGCACACTGCTGAATGACAGCCAGGCCGACATCCTGCGCGCCGAGCGCGTGCTGCTCGAAGACCTGCGCGCGGCCATCGTGCGCATCGACGCCCTGCCCGAGGACGAACGCCGCCTCGCGCAGGCGCTGCGCCAGCTGGAAGAGCTGTTCCTGCTCGTCGTCGTCGGCGAGTTCAACGCGGGCAAATCGGCCTTTATCAACGCGCTGCTCGGCCGGCGCCTGCTGCCCGAAGGGGTGACACCGACCACCAGCCGGATCAACATTATCCGCTACGGCAGCACCGCCTCGGAAACGATGCGTGAAGAGGATGTGGTCGTGGTGTCACTGCCGGTCGAGTGGCTGGCCGAGATCAACATCGTCGACACCCCTGGCACCAACGCCGTGATCCAGCGTCATCAGGAGATCACCGAGGATTTTGTCCCGCGCAGCGACCTGGTTTTGTTCGTCACCTCGGCCGACCGGCCGTTCTCCGAGTCTGAACGTACGTTCCTGGTCCGCGTGCGCGACTGGGGCAAAAAAGTCGTGATGGTGATCAATAAGATCGACATCTTCGACAACGAGGCCGATATCGATAAGGTGTGCCAGTTCGTGGCCGACAACGGCCAGGCCTTGTTGGGCGTGCGACCGCAGATCTTCCCGGTGTCCGCACGCCTGGCCCTCAAAGCCAAGACGGTCAGCGGTGTCGAACGCACGGCGCTGTGGCAGGCCAGCCGGTTCGAGCCGCTCGAGGCGTTCATCCTGGGCACGCTCGACGAACGCGAGCGGGTGCGGCTCAAGCTGGAGAATCCGCTGGGTGTCGCGGCACGGCTGCAGGAGAAGTATCTCCACATCACCCAGGAACGTCTGGCCCTGCTCAGCGAGGACTTCAAGACGCTCGACACGGTCGAGTCACAGCTGGCGGTCTACGAGGCTGACATGCAGCGCGACTTCGCTTTCCAGCTGAGCCACGTCGACAACACCCTGTACGAGATGTCGGGCCGTGGTATGGAGTTCATCGACAATACGATCCGTCTGACGCGTGTGTTCGACCTGATGAATTCGAGCAAAATCCGGGCCGAGTTCGAGGAACAGGTCATGGCCGACACCGTCGCGCGCATCGAACGCCAGGTCAGTGACCTGATCGATTGGGTGGTCGAGCGTGACTACCGCGAGTGGCAGGCGATCATGGAGTACCTCAACCGGCGCGCCGAGCAGCACCAGGACCGGTTGATTGGCCAGGTGGGCACGCAGTTCGAGTACAACCGGCGCGAGCTCCTCGCATCGGTGGGCCAGGCGGCGCAGAAAGCGGTCGCCAGCTATGACCGCGTCGGCGAAGCACGAAAGCTGGCCGATTCGGTGCAGAAGGCGGTGGCTCAAACAGCGGTGGCCGAAGTGGGTGCACTTGGTTTGGGTGCGATCCTGATCGCCCTGCTGCACACCACCGTGGCCGACGTCACCGGTCTGCTGGCCGCCGGCACGGTGGCCGCGTTGGGATTGTACATCCTGCCGGCCCGGCGCCGCCGGGCGCGGACCGAGCTGCGCGATCAAATCGACGCACTGCGGGCGCAGCTGCACGAGGCGCTGTCCTCGGCTTTCGAGCACGAGCTCAGCCAGTCACTGCAGCGTATCCGGGAAGCGATTGCTCCCTACACGCGATTCGTGCGCAGTGAACGCGACAAACTGACCACCCTGGAAGGCAACCTGATCAGCAGCGGGCACACGGTCAATGCACTGCGGCACCGCATCCAGGACAACTGACGCGTGACGACCCTCGTTTCCCTCAAGCCGCTGGGCGCGCCCGATGTCACGTCGGTTCAGGGGTTGTACGACGCCGCGCCGGGATACTTTACGCTGATTACCGGCCAGCCGGCACCGCCCGATCTGGCCGCACACGAATATGCCGCGCTGACGGGCCAGCGCGGACGCACCTGGCTGGGTATGTACGTCCCCGATGCCGCTGGGGTGCCGGAGCTGTGTGGGCTGGTCGATCTGCGGCTGGCTTATCCGCAGGTCGATGCGGTGACGATGGGTCTGCTCCTGGTTCGTGAAGATCAACAGCGGCACGGACACGGGTCCCAGGCCTATGGTCTGATCGAACGCTGGCTGCGTCAGCAGGGTTACGCACGCGTGCACCTGGACGTGCCGGGACAGGCGTTCGGTGCGCAGACGTTCTGGCGCAAGGTGGGTTTCGCGTTCACGGGCGACCTGCGGCGGGGGGCCGCCGGGCGAACGTGGGTGCGGCTGGGGGCGATGGAGAAGTTAGTGGGTGGTTGTTTGTGGGCGCTTCCGCGCCACGGCTTCAGCGCTGTTGACG
>JAYRNS010000139.1:0-11940 GCA_041912075.1 Anaerolineae bacterium | reverse complement strand
GCATGGTGTGCGCCCTGGTGTGCGCTTTGGAGTGCGCAAGCATAGCTTGCGCTTTGGAGTGCGCAAGCCATGCGATTACCAATCTGGGTGTAACCCACCTCAGCAAGCCGCACGCTAAAGCGGCAGCTTGGCTGCCGCACGCCAAAGGCTAAGGCGGCAGCTTGGCTGCCGCACGCCAGGACTATGGCCGCAGCCTGGCGCGCAGACGGTCCACGGGCAGCGCCTGAAAGACGGCAGCCATGTCGGTGTCACGGAACATGCCGCTGAGGACCAGCACCAGAATATACGCCGCGGCCGCCACGACGACCAGCACCAGCAGCGACATACCCAGCTGTTGACCCAGCCCCAGCACGAGCAGCATCACCAGACCGGCCATCACCGGCTGCCACAACACCCGCACCCACGGCACCGGTCCGACGTGACGGTAGACACTGATCATGAACGGAATCAGCAGCGCCAGCTCCGACAGAATCGTGACGACCGCCGCACCGTAGAAGCTGTAACGCGGTACCACGATCAGGTTGGCCACAATGTTAAACACCACCCCAATCACAAAGGCGCGGGTCAGATAATGCTGCTGGTTGACGGCAATCAGCACGTACTGTGTCACGCTGTTCGTGAAACCAAACGGAATCGACCAGATCAGGATCTGCAGCGCCAGCGCCGACTGCGGCAGGTATTCCGTACCGCCGAGCAGCCGGATGAGGGGTGTCGCCGTGAACGTGATCAGGATCGCCAGCGGCAGGCTCAGCATAAAGAGGAAACGCAGCGCAAGGACGTAGGAGCGTAACAACGTCGACGGTTTGCCATCGCTCTGGTCCGCACGCGCATAACGCGCCATCAACGGGAAAATGGCCAGGGTAAAGTAGGACGGTATCACGTTGAGGCCATCGATGTACTTGTACGCGGCGCCGTAATAACCAACGGCCGCCGCGCCGGCCAGCGGCATGATGATCCACACATCGATGCGGAAGAAGATGTGCGCCAGCATGTGGTTCAGCATCAGCGGTGTCGACTGGCCCAACATGTGCCGCTGCAATCCACGGTCCAGGTCACGCTGCGCGGGCGGCTCAACCGGCAGTTTCTGGCGCATCAGCCAGTAGAGCCAGACCGCCTGCACCAGGTTCATCACTACCGAGACAGCCGCCAACCCGACGAATCCCCACTCGAAGGGTGGCAGCAGCACCAGGGTGCCCAGCGTCACCTTGGCCAGCGCCGTGCCCGAGGCGACCACCGCCGGGATTTCCATCTGTTCGTAGGCGTTGAAAACGGCATTGACCCCGTCACCCAAGGAGGCAAACAGCAGCGCCAGGGAGAACAGCCCGATGGCTGTGGCCTCGGATGCCGTCATGCTCCCCCAGCGATCGAACAGCAGCATGACGATGGCCAGCACCGGCAGCGACACCACCCACAGCACAAGCCGCAGCACCGTGACGTTGGCCAGATAGCGGCGCGCCTGGCTGCGGTCCTGCGCCACATCGCGCGTGAGCAGAGTTCCCAGGCCAAAACGCACGAGTATCTCGAAGATGACGTAAAAGCTGATGGCAAAGGTATAGCTGCCTTCGCCGGCCGGGCTGAGGATGCGCAAACGTACCATGGCAAAGGCAAAATCGATACCCTTGTTGAGCAGCGCAAGACCAACGGGTACGACACTGTTTTTGGCCACGCGCTGTACGTCGTGCGTATCGATCGTTTCGCGGTAGTAGCGGCCCCACAACCACCAACCCACCAACAACAGCAAACCGATGAAAGCAACGAAACTGGTGAACAGACCCAGCTGGAAGGAACGCGGTGCATACTTGAAACGCACCGTCTGGGGACCGGTCTGCTCGAGAAAGACGGTCCGAAAGTTGCCATCGGCGCGCCAGACCGTCAGCGGCTGTTCGTCACGTTCGGTCCCACCCTGCGGGCGCACGTAGGCCTTCCAGTCGGGGAAGTAGGCGTCGGTCAGGACCAGCCAGCCCGGCGCCGCAAGGTCGACATCCAAGAGGATCTCATTCGGCTGGTAGCTCGTCACGGTAACGGGCGTTGTGACGCTCAAAGTGCCGGTTGCCACCAGGCCGGCGTTGGCACCCGCCGCCGGATCGTCCAGCAGCACCGTTGTGCGCGGATCGACCTGTCCCAACCGTTCCAGCACCTGGTCCGGCAGAACGATCTCGGCCCGGTTGACCACGAACGCCCGTGGCAGTGCGTTGTCATTACGGTAGATTTTGACTTCCTGGTCGTAGATCAGCGACCAGCCGGGCACGTCGAGCGGCCGCTCGGACACGACCCAGCGCACACCCAGCAGGTGGGTGCGCGGGTCGTTGAGCGATGCCGGGTCGTAAAACGGCGAAATCCGGTTATATAGCAGCTGCCCCTGCGGCTCGATGGCAGCCATGTATTCCACATACTGGCGGGGGATGATCGAATCGTAACCACGCACATCCTGCAGACTGTACCGCCAGGCCAGGTTGGCGTTGAGTGTTTTGGTCGTCTCTGCACTTTCAAACGAGGTGACCCGTCCCAGTTCCTGGCTGGCCTGCTGCTGCAAGAATTCAACAGCTGGCGGCGTAAAATCGAGCAGTTGCGGATCCACGGCGGGGTTGAAGCGGCCCAGTACAAGCCAAAGATCGACCACCACCAAACCCAGTGCCAGCACCCGCCAGCGCGGGCCCCAGCTGCCGATAGTCCGGCGCCCCCACGACTGCCCTGCGGCGAGCAGGACCAGCCCCGCACCCATTACGGCCAGCGCCAGTTTGGCCAGATTGCTCGCCTGGTAGCTCCAAAAGGCGGCACCGCTGGCGAACGCGCCGCGTGCCAGATCCGAGCCGCCGAGGATGCGCTCACCTGCGGCCACAAACGGCGCCGGCCAGACGACGCTCAGCCCAAGGAGACCCAACAGCGCTGCACCACCAACGAGCAGCAGCCTCCCCCAACGGGATGGCCAGCGCTGCGTGCCGGCCGCCGCCAGCACATCGAAGCCGTAAGCCGCCAGTACGACCAGGCTCAGCGTGAGGGGAAACACCCACCGAAACGCCGAGTGCAGCTGGCTGTAACCCGGCAGTCCGTAAAAGAGCAGCGCATAGAGCGGTGTGCCAAAGGCAAAGGCCAGGGATAACACCGCCAAAACCACGAACAGCAGCGGTGACGACGGGCGGGTATTCGGAGCGGGAGCGATATCGGGAAGGCCGGCCGCGGCCGGCGACTGCCAGGCCTGTCCACCACGGCTCGGCTGAGCTCGCCGAAGTCGCAGCAGGTGCACCACAGCGATGCCGGCCAGAACCAACGGCAGGATGCCCACGTAATTGGCACCCTCCACGTAGTTCTTGACGCCCCAGAAAATGGCCGTCACCGGCTGGCCCTGGCTGTTCGTAGGGGACAACCAGGTGCGCTGCCAGAGGTCCCAGTAGGCGTGGTGTGTGGGATTGCCGAAGAAATCAGGCACCACAAACGTCAGAACCTGGCGCACCGGCCAGGCCCACTGCACGACCTGCTGGTAATCGACCGAACCTTCACGGAAGCTGCGGCTGACCAGTTCCACCAGCGGCAGCAGCTGCACGGCCGCCAGCATCATGCCGGCCACACCCATGATCGCAAACCAACCGGCCAGCACCACCGCCGGCCGCCAGGCGCGCAGCTGACGCCCGAGGGCAACCAGTCGCCAGATGGCATAATAGGCCAGCACCATCAGCGTGTAATACGTAATCTCGATGTGCCCAGCCAGCACCTGGATACCCAGAATGATGGCACCCGTCACCACGTAGACCACGGGCCGGAACGGCTGCAGCCCTTTGCTGGCCTGCTTTTGTACCACCTTTTCGATAATCGCCAGCAGCAGCGGCAGCCAGGCGGCTGCGGCAATGATCATCGAAAACACGACACTGGTCACGTAAAAGGCGCTGAACGCATAGGTGATGCCGGCCAGCACAGCCGCGGCACGTGAGCGGCCCAGCACGCGCAGCAGGACGTACATGTTGATGCCGGCCAGGGCCAGCTGCAGTGCCGTAAACCAGCCGTACGCCTGGCTCAGCGGTAGGACGAGAAACAACACACTGAACGGATACAGTGCCGAATGCTGCCCCGCTGCCAAAAATGGCACGCCGCTGAACAGATATGGGTTCCACAATGGAATCTCGCCCTGGCTGACCGAGGTACGAATAAATTCCTTCCAGACCAGGTTCTCCAGAACCAGGTCGCTGAGGAGCTCGTTGTGCGCGACCTGGACCCCCTGGGTCGCAGCATGACTGCGCCACGGCTCGAAGGCATAGAGGTTGTCGGCTGGCAAGAGGGTGCGCCCGCCCACGAGGACGGGTGCAAACCACAACAGAGGCAGAGTGATGAGAATCAGGATGGCCAGGCCATCACGCACGCGCGGTGCCGACATGGGTGGCTCCCGGCTCGCGTTCAGGGTTGGTCGAGCATGCCACCGGTCATCGTGGCGGCAGTCGAGTTGGTCGCGGTGGTAACGACAGTCTCGCCGGGCGGTGGCAAGGCGGGGTGTACGTGCCGGTAGCGCCAGCGCAGATCCCACGTGCGCCAGGTGGCCTCGAACTTGATGCTGTTCGACATCTTGGAGCGGCCGATCCGGCGATCCTCAAAGTAGATCGGGATCTCCAGGGTACGAAAGCCCAGTCTGTGTGCCAGATACGCCATTTCCACCTGGAAAATGTAGCCATTGCTGTGTACCGGGTAGGCCAGCACGCTGCTCAAACAGGTGCGGGTCCAGCATTTGTAACCGGCCGTGGCATCACGCACCGGCAGCTGGAGAATGAGGCGCGTATACACTGAGTTAGCCCACCAGCTGAGCAGGTGACGCCACCAGCTCCAACTCTCGTCCAGCTTACCGCCGGCCACGTAACGCGAACCCACGACGACGTCGAAGTCGCCCATGTGGCGCAGGAATTCCGGGATATAGCCGGGTGAGTGGGAAAAATCAGCATCCATCTGCACGATACGCTCGGCACCGTGATCGAGCGCATAGGCAAAACCGTCGCGATAGGCCGAGCCGAGGCCGGTTTTGTCCGGCCGGTGGATGACGTGCAGATGTCGCGGGTAGGTCTGGCGCAGACGTTCGGCCACCTCACCGGTGCGATCGGGTGAATTGTCGTCCACGATTACAGCGTGCAGATTGTTTACCGGCAAAGCAAACAACTCTGAGATCAGCCGGGGTAGATTGCTGGCTTCGTTATAGGTTGGAATGACGACGAACGTCGCTGGCATGGATACGCGCGCAGGTGCTGAACTGTCGGTCATGGCAGCCATTATACTCCGGTGAGCGCGATGACGCAAGCTGAAATGGCGACTGTTGACACGCACCAGGGCGAGTCAGAACATTGTGACGATTCCAATGATCGAGTATAATCGACATAGTGCCAGCGCAGGGCTATTCTTCGCTGTCTTGGCCGCTAAAAACAGGGCAGCTGTCCCAAGAGGCACCCTGCACCGGTACGGGGTTGTTTGCTCGGAGGACCCGCCACCAATATGAACATGCTGCTTCTCGTCGTCGCCAAACGCAGTGAACTGCACAACGGCATCTGGAAACGCGTCACCGCCCGCGATGTTACGGTGATACGCGCCAGCACCCAGCAGAAAGTGCTCAACGAAATTGCACATGCCGCCCCCGATTTTGTGCTGCTGAGCTGCCACACCGAACGGGTTGTCACTCGTCGTTTTGTCGAGCGGCTGCGGCAGGTAGCCCCGCGTGCGGGACTCATCGGTCTAGCCGCGGCGACCAGCTGGGAATTGGCGCCGTTCGTGGACGATTTGCTGGTCGAACCGCTGATGTTTTCCGACCTGATGGCCAGCATGGGCCGTATCCAGCAGCGCCGGGGAGACCATTACCTCACGATTCCACCCCTCAAGCTCGATCCGATCAGCCGGCGGCTGTGGGTGCGCGACACGGAGTTTCGTTTGACCCCCAAACAATGCGACCTCATCACCGTCTTCATGCGCCATCCCAACGAGATCATCTCGCGCAAGACCTTGATGGAAGTCGTCTGGGACACCGACTATCTCGGTGACACCCGCACACTCGACGTGCACATTCACTGGCTGCGCAGCATTCTCAAAAGAGTGGACGTGCTGCCACCCCTCCTGGAAACGGTGCGCGGGTACGGCTACCGGCTGAATGCGTGATGGCCCAGAGTTGCCAACTTTTAGAAAGTTGGCAACTCTGCGCCATCACAACAAAAAACCCGCTGGCCATTAGCCGCGGGTTTCGTCCCAGCAACAACTGTAAACAAATCGTCAGGCTGGCCGACCGTACGTCTTGTTGTACTGGCTCATCAGACGCGACTTGCGGCGGGCGGCATTGTTGGGGTGAATGACGCCCTTTGCCGCGGCCTTGTCCAGCGCGCTGATTGCCTCACGCAGAGAGGCCTGTGCGTCCTGCGCATTGCTGCTGCCCATGGCCGTACGTGCATTTTTGGTGTACGTCCGTGTCGACGTGATAACCAGACGATTGCGGGCCCTGGCCCGCTCATTACGCCGAATCCGCTTCAAAGCAGATGGATGATTTGCCACGACTTCTTTTCCTCCAGAGACACAAAAAAGCGTATGTTGATTAGCCGGGTAAGTATAGTGGATTCAACCGATCTTGTCCAATTTGCCCGGCGCTGTCTCCATAGCCGGTTTGGGTGACGCAACGTCATCCATGGCCGCCTGCACGTGTGGGTAAGCCAGCCAGACCACACCGATACCAAACAGCGCACCGGTGATCGTCCGCAGTACCCACGTACTCTCGCGCCAGCCAGGCAGCTGGCTCAATCCATCGACGGCAATCGGTATGAGGAAAAGGGCAAATACCGACAGCTTGATCGGCTTGATGGTGCGGCGACGGCGCAACAGACCATAGGCCAGGCCAGCAACCAACATCGTGCCATAGATCGCCAGGTCCCGCTGGCAGAGGGCAATCTTGTACCCGTGTTCAGGGTCACCCACGTACTGGCGGCGTTGGGCAAGCGTCTCACCCGGCAGGACGTTGTCAGCCTCCAGCTCGGACAAGGAATAAGTCGCCTGCGGTCCAAACAAAAAATAGGACCGTTCGGGCAGCTCGTGGCACAGACCGCTGTACAACGCATAGATCACCCGCGCGGGTCCGGTGGCACCCACCTGCATGAGCACCGCTGCGCTGGTGGGGACGGCAATGTACAGAAACAGCGCGGCCGAAAAGACTGCCAGCCAATGCCGGGCCAGCCAGTGCACCATATGATCGATGGCCTGGCTGAGGCTGTCGGGCGGCGATGGTACGCGTTCCGCCAAACTAGGACCACTGTCCACACAGCACCTCCCGTACCAAATCGATGTCAATCGGCGCCGTAAACTGACGTCCATGCCGCGTATCGATCACCGGAATCACGTAACGATAGCGCGCATAGAGATCGGGATCCAGCGTGATATCGATCTCTTCCACTGTCAGGGCCATGTCTTGCTCCAACTGCTGCAGCTGCTCGCGCGTCTCGTCACACAAATGACAACCAGCTTTGTGATAGAACGTGATCGTTGTCATGATCCGCTGATCGCCGCCAGGTTCTTTTCGATCACGGACGGCGTCAGAACACCCAGCCAGCGTGTATTGACGTTGCCTTCCTTATCGATAAAGTACGAGCTCGGCATCACCCGCACCTGGTAAGCACGCGCCAGGTCGCCCGCATCGGCTGCCAGCGGAAATGGGATGCCAAACTCCTCGGCAAACGCTTTGATCTGGTCGTTGTTCTCCTGGAAGTTGACGCCAATGACCACCAGACCGTCCTCGGCGTGCTCCTGATAGACCCGCACCAGGTCTGGCATCTCGAGGCGGCAGGGTCCACACCAGGTCGCCCAAAAATTCAGAATCACCGGGTGGCCGCGCAGATCACTCAGGGTGACCTGGTTACCGTCGGTGTAGTTCAGCACAAAGTCAGGCGCCAGCTCCCCAACGGCCAGCGCACCACTCGTTGACGGCACGCTGGCCGCTGCGATGACCGAACCTGGCGTCTCGATCGTGGGTAACGTCCCGCCACCGCTGGCGGCCGGTGTAGCGGCACCACATGCACTGAGCAGCACCGCAGCCACGCTGAGCAGCGCCACCTGCCAGACCCATGGGTTCTTAACCATTGCGTGTGGTGAACTCCGTCAGCCAGGGCATCAGCTGCTGCAGCCGGGCAGCCAGCAGGCCAAGCTGGCCGGTAAAGAGCAGGATACCAATGTAGATCAAGAACAGCCCGCTGACGAACGAAATCAACGGCAGATAACGATTGGCACGCCGCAGAAGCGGGGTGGCCGTCTCGAGCAGCAGACCGGTGATCAAAAAAGGAATGCCCAGGCCAAGCGAATAGGCCAGCAGCAAGACCACCCCCTGGGTCACCGTCTGCGTGCCGGCGGCCATGAATAGGATCGTGCTCAGAATCGGGCCCACACAGGGCGTCCAGCCGGCAGCGAAGAAAATGCCCACCAGAAACGAGGAGAAGTAACCCATGCCCGGTGCGCTCTGTACGTGGACGCGTTTATCGCTGTAGAGCAGACCGTTGAGCCAGCGGATCGGTCCGAGGAGTACCTTGCCAAAGAAACTGTCACGCACACTGGGGCTGGCGTCGATGCGGCGTTCGACGATGCGGAACACGCCCATCATGTGCAGGCCCATGATCACTACGATCACGCCGCCGATTTGCTGGATCGTGTAGACGTAGTCGTTGAGCAGCTGGCCCAGCGCGCTGGCGGTAGCACCCAGCGCCACGAAGATTGCGGTGAACCCCATGACAAAGAAGAAGGCATGGATCAACGTCACATAGTGGTAACGCTGCGTCGTGCCAGCCGTCGTCACCGCCGTGCCGCCCAGGTAACCCACGTAGGCCGGCACCAAGGGCAGCACACACGGGGAAGCAAACGATATCAAACCGGCGATGAATGCCGGCAGTACACCCAGCTCCATACGAAATCCTAACCTCCGGCCAGGCTCACCACAGTGCTGGTGCAGGGCTGATATTCGGTGTCATGCTCGCTCAGAACCGGGCAATTCCACCGGGTATACTCCCTGCACCGGCACTAGCTGACATCGCCACGGATGACAGCCCTTGCCCGCGAGCCGGCATTTGCCCGCTGGTCACGGCCGCATCCCATTATGCCGGTACCGTGGCCTGCAGGCTGTAACTGCGGCTACACAGCCGCCGCCGGGTCCGTTTCGGGCTCCTCGGCGCTCTCCAGCACAGCTAACTCCTGCCGGGCCTTGCGAAAACGATAGACCAGGCTCACGGCCAGCCCCAAAACCAAACCCAAGGCGATCAAATACGCAGCAATCAAGTAGGTCATAGGGCCTCAGCTGCTCGCCAACTGCTGGCGTCGTTCCACGATCTTGTCGCGCAGCTTTTCCAGTCGCACGCGGTAGATCAGCAGTGTAACGTACAGCAGGCTGAAGACGACCATACCGGCGATCATCGTCAGCCGGATGTTGGGGCCAAGGGCAAACCCGCCCTGGGCGTCGGCATTCGATGTATTGCCCAGTACCACCGGATGGATCGTGCGCCACCAGCGAATCGAGAAATAGGTCATCGGCACACCGATAAAGGCGAGGATACCGTACACTGCGGCAAAACGCGCCCGCTGTTCCGGGTTATCGACCGCGCCACGCAGCATCAGGTAAGCAATATAAAGCAGCCAGACGATCGCCGATGTCGTCAGGCGCGGGTCCCACGTCCAATAGGTGTTCCAGGTCGGTTTCGCCCAAATGGACCCGGTGATCAGCGTACCGGTCGCAAACACGAGGCCCAGCTCCACCCCCGACAGACCGATCGTGTCCCAAATCTTGCGCCGGGTAAACAGGTAGATGAATCCAGCGATAAAAGTCGTCAAGAACCCCAGCGCCGCGGCCGCATTGTTGCCCATGTGGACGTAGAAAATGCGCTGCGCGGCACGTTCGGCGCCCTCCAGATTGGCCGCATCAGGCGCCCAAAACAAAGCCAGATACAAGAAGAAGACCAGGGCGACACCGGTTACGACATTCAAGATGGTCAGGGGCCAGTTACGTTGCTGTGTCATCTGAACACCTCCAGTAGTTCGGCAAACATCAATCCGCCATCACTCTTCGACGACAAAATCGAACGTGAGGAACGAGGCGGCCAGGTACAACACGTCGAACACAATCAACAGCTGCAGCCAGTTGCGCAGCTCACCCAGGGTTTGACCATCCAGGACGCCGCCGGTGATGCGCACGCCGGCAATCAGCACCGGTACGATGACCGGCAGCAGCAGGATGGGCAGCAGCACCTCGCGCGCCCGTGTATTCACCGACATCGCGGAAAAAACCGTGCCCACCGCGGCAAACCCAATGGTGCCCAATACCACCGCCAACAGGATTTGGGGCATCCACAGCGGTACGTTGAAAAAAATACTGCTCAGGGGGATAATGAACACTTCGACGACGACGATAAAAACCAGGTTGGCCAGCATCTTGCCCAGGTAGATAGCACCGCGATCGACCGGTGTCAGCAGCAGCCCTTCCAGGCTGCCCTTGTCCTTCTCCAACACAAATGAGCGATTCAGACCCAAGATGCCGGCAAACGTGATCGAGACCCACAGCACGCCGGGTACGACCTGGCGGGCATTGTCGATACGCAAATCAAACGCAAACTGGAAGATCACCACCGACAACAGCGCAAATACGAACATCGCGCTAAAGATGTCTTTGGTTCGTATTTCGGCGCGGATGTCTTTGACCAGGACCGCCAGGACCTTACGCAAGAAACCCATGCCGGTTAGTGTCCGATCATGGCGCATAACCGGTGAAGCTGGCGCCTGCGAAATGAACATCTGCCTGGGTCGGACATCAATAGCTCACGTGCTGCCGGTACACGTTCTGAAACTCACCCAGGCTGAGGCCGGCTGCCGGTGCTTCGTAACGGACTTTACCTTCATTCAAGATCAGGACACGGTTCGCCCACGTCAGGCCTCGATCGAGATTGTGCGTCGTCAACAACACCGTGCGCCCCTCGGCACCAACGTCGGCCAGAACCTGGCGCAGCATCTCGGCTGCGGCCTGGTCCAACCCCGTATCCGGCTCGTCGAGCAGCAAAATCGGCGGATTGTGCAGCAGGGCACGGGCAATCGCCAGGCGCTGGATCATACCACGTGAATAGGTCCGCACCGGTTCGAGACGCCGTTTCCACAGCCCGACCTGCCGCAGTACCGACTCGATGCGTGCCGCACGGTCGGGCACGTCATACATGGCGCCGTAGAAACCCAGGTTCTCCAACGCCGTGAGCGAATCATAGAGCAGAGGTGCGTGGGTCACGACACCAATGTAACGGCGGATATTGTCCCCCGCCTTGCGGGCATCGTTGCCACCAATCCAGACTTCGCCGGCGGTCGCGTGCGTCAACGTGGCAATGATCCGCATCAACGTGGTTTTGCCCGCACCATTGGGGCCAAACAGCGCCACCGACTCGCCTTCACCCAGGGTCAGACTCACACCGCGCAGCACGTGATGTGGACCAAAGGCTTTGAAGACGTTGCGCACGTCGATCATCGGCACGGTCATGTGGCTGGCTCGTCGAGATCCTGCATGGCCTCGGCCACGATCAGCAGTTCCTCTTTGAGGCTGGATCGTTTGGCCTGGTACTCATCCTCCGGCATACCCCCGGCCGCATACGCGTCGTCGAGCCGCGCAATCGACAGCAAGAGACGCTGGCGCTGGCGTTTGAGTTCGTCGACCGAAACCAACTCCTCTTCCAGCATGGATTCCTCGTCGGTTTCGCCGTCGGACCGGCGGCGTAAGGCATACACCACCACTCCCAGCAGCACCAAGCCGCCCGCTGCGGCCAGACCAACGCCCAGCCACGGTGTGTTGGCCGTAGCTGCCGCCGGTGCAGCTCCGCCAGCTGCCGTGTCGACCAGTTTTGGCAGATTACTAAAGTCGAGCGCCACCGGCTGGCCCGCGACCAGATTGCTGCCGCTGTAGTTCAGATAGCTCGCCCCTTCGACCTGGCG
>JAYRNS010000138.1:0-4555 GCA_041912075.1 Anaerolineae bacterium | reverse complement strand
CGCGGTCAACGTCGGCAGCAGGTTGTGCAGCTGGAAGACAAAACCGACGGTGCGCGCACGGAACAGGTCGACGTTGGGCAGGTGGGCCAGGTTCTCACCGGCGACCCACACCTCGCCTTCCGTTGGTTGGTCGAGGGCACCCAGCATGTTGAGCAGGGTGCTCTTGCCACAGCCGCTGGGACCCATCACGGCGACGAACTCACCGCGGGCCACGGACAGGCTCACCCCGTCCAGCGCCCGGACTGCGGTGTCGCCCGTGCCGTACAGTTTGGTCAGATTGCTCGTACGGATCAGCTCGTTTTCCATGGCCCGTTCCGTTTCGCTACTGCGCCTGGATATTGACAAACGCGGTCATCCCCCAACGCAGGTCAGGGTCCAGATTCGGTATCTCGACGATCAGGGTGTAGTTGGTGCTGCCCTTGTCCACCGTGCTCATCGGGGCAATCCGGCTGACGGTGCCCCGGAACGCCTGGCCGGGCAGGGCGTCGAAGGTCACTTCGACCGGCATCCCCACGCGGACACGTGTCACGTCGGTTTCGCGCAGATCCGTCGTTTCGACCCGCATCGCCGCCGTGTCACCGATCGTGACCAGCGGCTGGCCGGCCACGGCCAGCTCACCGGGTCGGGTGGCCACACTGCCGACCTGGCCGGCAAAGGGGGCAACGATACGCGCCTGGTCGAGCTGGGCCTGGGCGGTGGCCAGGGCGGCGCGGGCCGACTGCACGCGGGCTTCGGCCATGGCCTTTTCTTCGGGGGTCGCACCGTCCTGCACATCGTCGAGTGCGGCCTGGGCGCGCTGCACGACCGCTTGCGCCGCTTGGATGGCCGCCTCGGCGGCGGGTACCTGGGCCTGGGCCACCTGGGCCTGGGCGCGCGCGGCATTGATCTGGGCCTGAGCCACCGCCAGCTGCTGGGGCGTGGCGCGCTGTAAGGCCACGTCGGCCTGCGCGACGGCCGCTTCATAGGCGGTGGTGGCCTGCTGCAGAGCCACGGCCTGCGGCAGCTCGCCGATGTTGGGGTCACCACGCACGCGGTCGTACGCGGCCTGCGCCTGGTCCAACAGCGCCCGGGCGCGGTCGACCTCCTTCTGCGCCGCGGTGCGCTGGGCGGCGGTCGGCCGGCTGGCCAGCTCGTTGTACTGCGCCTGGGCGATCGCAACCTGGGCGTTGGCCGCGGCGGCGCTGTCGCGCGCCTGGTTGAGTGCGGCCTGGGCCTGCGCCACGCCGGCCTGCGCTGACTCCAGGTCGGCCGCCGATGCGGCGAGCTGGGCGGTCGTCGCGCCGGCGAGGACTTTGTCACGCGCGGCTTGCGCTTCGGCCAGGGCGGCGGTTGCCGCATCGACCTGGCTGTGCAGAACGCCGTTGTCGAGATCGACGAGCACGTCGCCGGCCTGCACCGTGTCCCCTTCGTGCACGTGAATCGTCTCCACGGTGCCGCCAACCGCCGGGCTCAGGGCGGCCCATTCGGCGGGCAGCAGTTTGCCCGACGCCCAAATGACGTTGTCGGCGACATTCTGGGCAACTGGCGTGCCCGCAGTCGGTGACTCGCTGCCGGTCGCCGTGCCTTTCGACAAGCTGGAGAAGGCCCACCAGCCGGTGACGACCACGGCTAACACAATCCCCACGATGATCCACAGTCGCTTGTTCATGGTTGCCTCAACGCTTTACTCGTAACGCAGCGCCTCTACCGGCTGCATGCGGCTGGCACGCCATGCCGGGTAGGTGCTGCCGATCAGGCCGATTGCCACGGCCAGGAAAATACCCTGCACGATGCTGGCTGGATCGAGACTTGGTTTGATGAAGGAATCGGCACCCGGTATCGCTGCCAGCCCCCAGATGAAAACGATGCCCAACACCGTGCCGAGAACACCTGCCAACAAACACAGAAAGAACGTTTCCTGCAGAACCTGACTCAGAATGCGACGTTTGCGCCAGCCAACGGCACGCAGCGTGCCGATCTCACGCGTCCGTTCGTAGATCGACATAATCATGGTGTTGGCAACCACCACGCCGCCCACCAGGATCGCCAGCAGGCCGATCCCCTGGGCCATGCCCTCGGTCTGCTGCATGTCGCGCGTGTTCTGGGCAAAGTCACTGCTCAGGGAGGCGCGGGCACCCGAGAAGCGCTGGTTGATCGCCGCGGCCACGGTTTCGGCCTGGCTGGCTTGTTCGACGTCGACGAAAATAAAGCTCACCGCGCGTGGCCGGTCCAGCAGCCGCTGGGCTTCACGCAGGGCCAGCAGCCCCCCACCATCCTCCCAGGCCACGCCGGTCTCGAAAAGACCCACGACCTTGTAGCGCGAGTTGATCAGCGTGATCGTATCACCCACACCCACTTTGTAGTTTTTGGCCGCAGCTTTGCCCAACATAATCTCATTGGGCCGCACCACGCGCTGCCCACCGGCCAACTGGTAGTGATCCATCGCCGGGCTGTTGGGGTCGATGCCGTAGAGGATAAAGAGCGGGAAATCGCTCCCCGAAACGAACCCGATAATGAAGGGGCTCACAGCCTTTACACCGGGCATGCCGCGAATCTGGCCGATCATGCGCTCATCGAGCGTGCTCAGGCTGAGGTCGGCCGTGTCACGCTGCGCCACGGTGATGTTCCCCGTGCCGCCGCTGCCGGCCAGGTTGTTGAGCTCGCCCATGAAGCCCTTGGTCAGGCTGCCCAGCATGACGACGGTCGCCACGCCAATCCCAATGCCGGTAGCCGTGATGATCGTGCGTGTTTTGCGCCGCCACAGATTACGGAAACTCTGGCTGCCGGTGCGGGCCAAGCGCCCTTTCACCTCGCCGCTGCTGCCACCTTCGTAGCGCAGGGCTTCGACCGGCGTCAGGTTGGCGGCGGCCCACGCCGGGTACGCGCCACCAAGCATGCCCAGGCAGATGGCAGTGGCCATGCCTTGGGCAAAAATCCCTGGGGTGAAAACGCCCAGAAGAAGGCTCCCGAGACCTGGTACCAACCCGATCAGGTTGGTCATCGCCACACCCAACCCAATGCCGGCGAGTCCCCCCACCAGGCTCAGCAGCACAGCCTCACCCAGCACCATGCCCACGATCCGCCGGCGGCTCCAGCCAACGGCGCGCAGCGTACCGATTTCGTGGGTGCGTTCCATGACGCTCATGACCATGGCGTTCATCATGCCCAGGCCGCCGATCAGGATGGCGATCCCCGCGATACTCCAGGCAAAACCGTTCATGTAACTGGTCCATTGCTGGCTGCCCTGGTATTCGGAAGCCTTGCTGACGACCAGCTCCTTCTCCATGGTTTCGACGCGCTGCATGACTTGCTCAGCATTGGCGCCGCGGGCCAATCCGATTTGGAAAAGGCTCACTTTGCGCGGTTTCTGGGCAATGGTTTGGGCGTCGGCCAGCGTGACGACACCACCCGATTCTTCCAGTCCCTGTCCGGTCTCGAAAATGCCCACCACGCGGTAAGGGACGCCGTAGATACGGATCGTATCGTCGATTCCCTTTTTGAGCGTTTCGGCCGCACGCCGGCCGATGACGATCTGCTTGGGTCCCGTCAGTGGTTTGCCCTCGACGACGCGGTAGTGTTGAATGGCCACGGTATCCGGATCGTAACCAAACACCAGGAACAGCGGCAGTTCTTCGGCGGTGACGAAGGTGAAGAAACCGGGATCGACGTTCTGCACGCCAGGTATCGACTGCAGACGCAGACCCACGTCTTCGTCCAGCGTGCTGTACATCGTATCGTAGGCGTTGGCCTGGCTGACCAGCAGGTCGTTGCTGGTTTTGATGATGCCGCCGTAGTTTTGAATCAAACCCTGGGCAATCGCACCCATGGCCACGACGGCTGCCACACCGATGGCAATACCCAGGATGGTCAGCAGGCTGCGCATCTTGCGCCGCCACAGATTTTTCGCAATCATGGTGTGCGCTCCCAACGGTCGAACAGATCGAGCAGCTCGCGCTCGAACCAGGCGTACATGTTGCGAACCGACCGCAGGCGGCGAGTAACCGGTTCTGGCTCGGCCGCCAGTAAGTCCAGCCCATGGTCAGCCAGCTCGCGCACCTCGGTGACCATGGCGAGACGTGCCTGGAGCACCTGCGGCCACGCGCGCGTGTCGAGCTGGTAATAGTCACGGCGTTCGCCGGGCAGGCTGATGCGGTCCACCAGCTCCAGGTCGATCAGCAGCCGGGTCATCGTGCTGATCGAGCCTTTGCTGGCCTGCAGCGCACCGGCAATCGCGCCCAGTGATTGATGGGGTGGGTCACAAATGAGCAGCCAGCCCAGGATGCGTCCCGCCATACGTGGCAGACCCAGGTGTTCCATCACCAAACCCACATCCTCGACAAAGTGCAGCCGATTGCCGATTTGATCCGCCGGCTCCTCCATGGCAGGTCCTTTCTGCTTCGTTATCGTTGACCCAGTATATCATTTCACTGTGTTTAGTCAATACGAAACGTACTAATCAGGCTGACTTCTACCTGACGCTTGCGCGCCAACGAAGAGTCTTTAAAATAGCAACCTACCGTGATTTGCGGCGAATACCAGCTATATGGCCGGAAGACATTCTTGTGCACGCCTCAAT
>JAYRNS010000137.1:0-2426 GCA_041912075.1 Anaerolineae bacterium | reverse complement strand
GACTGGTTGATCGAAGCGTCACAAGTGACGCCCCCCGGCGGGGCGTTCATTGGCCTGGAGGCCGGAAAGATCCGTTTCCACGATCTGATCGATCTGCCGCGCCTGGTCGACATGGAGCATCAGCGCGCCAAACAGCAGTGGTGGATGGACCTGCGGCGCGTGGTCGAAACCCTGGCGCAGCCCGGACCTGCCGCCCCCGCGGAGGCCTGAACGGTTGGGCCAACACATCCCGGTGTTGATCATCGGCGCTGGCCCGGCCGGGCTGGCGGCCGCCCACGAGCTGGTGCAGCGCGCCGGTCACCCGCTGATCGTCGAAAAAGGCAGCCAGGTTGGCGGCATTGCGCGCACCGAAGTGTACCGGGGATACCGCTTCGACATCGGTGGTCACCGGTTCTATACCAAAGAGCCAATCGTGCAGCGGCTCTGGCAGGAGATGCTCGGCGCGGAGTTTATTCAGGTCACACGCCTGTCGCGCATCTACTTCCAGGGCCGTTTCTTCGACTACCCGCTGCGCCTGCCTGACGTGATTGCCAGGCTGGGGCTGGCCGAAAGTGCGCGCATTCTGGCGAGTTACCTGCGGGCGCGCGTGGCACCGCTGCGGCCAGAAGAGACCTTCGAGCAGTGGGCGATCAATCGTTTTGGGCGCCGGCTGTACCGGGCCTTTTTCGAGTCGTACACCGAGAAGGTCTGGGGTATCCCCTGCCGCCAGATTCGCGCCGAATGGGCGGCCCAACGCATCATGGGGCTCTCCCTGGCCAGCGCCGTGGCCGATGCGCTGGGCGGGACGTCCGGCGCCCGTTCACTGATCAAGACATTCCACTACCCGCGCCTGGGTCCGGGCATGATGTGGGAGCGTTTCCGCGACGTCATTGCCACACAGGGCGGAGAGACCTGGCTCAACAGCGCGGTGCTGCGGCTGGTCCACCGTGACAGACGCGTCACCCACGTCGACATCGACCGCGCCGGCACTGGCCGGACGCTCACCGTCGATCACGTGATCTCGAGCATGCCTGTGAGCGAGCTGGTAGCGCGGCTGCATCCACCCCCGCCGGCCGATGTGGAGGCAGCGGCGCGTGGCCTGACCTATCGAGCCTTTATCCTGGTGGGGCTCATCGTCGATCGCGCCCACCTCTTTCCCGACAACTGGCTCTACATCCATGCGCCCGACGTCCAGGTCGGTCGTATCCAGAACTTCAAGAACTGGAGCCAGGCGCTGGTACCGGATCCACAAACGACCAGTTTGGGCCTGGAATATTTCTGCAACGAAGGGGATGCCCTCTGGCAGCGGTCGGATGCTGCGCTGCTCGCCCTGGCCGCAGAGGAGATGGCCGCCTTGCAGCTGGCGCCCGCGGATGCCGTGATCGACGGGGTGGTCATCCGCCAGCCGGCCGCGTACCCGGTCTACGACCAGACGTACCGGCAAAACCTGCAGGTGATCCAGCGGTATCTCGCGGGGTTTGCCAATCTGCAGACGGTGGGCCGCAACGGGCTGCACCGCTACAACAACCAGGACCATGCCATGCTGACCGGCATCCTGGCAGCGCGCAACGTCACCGGTGAGGACCACGATGTGTGGGAGGTCAATACCGATCGTTCGTACTATGAGACCTTTCTTCACCATCATCATCCCCACCCATAACCGTCTCTCACCTCTGACAGCCTGTCTGCGCGCCCTGGCCGCGCTCGATACACCACGCACCGATTTCGAGGTCATCCTGGTCGATGACGGCAGCACGCCGCCGCTGGACGAGACCCGCCTCGCGTCCTGGCGTGATACCCTGGATCTGACGATCGTGCGCCAATCGCCCGCCGGCCCGGCCGCGGCGCGTAACCACGGTGCGCGCCTGGCCCGCGGCACGTGGCTCGCCTTCACCGATGATGACTGTCAGCCCGTTTCCACCTGGCTGAACACCCTGGCCACCGCGGCGACTGGGTCTCCCACACACGCGCTCGGCGGCCGCACCATCAACGCCCTGCCGGACAACCGCTGTGCCACCGCCAGCCAGCTCGTCGTCGATCACCTGCTGGCGACCAACGCCGGCTTTCTGTCGTCCAACAACCTGGCGGTGCCGGCCGCGCAGTTCCATGCCATGGGGGGCTTCGATCCCACATTTCGGGCGGCGGGCGGCGAGGACCGCGCCTTTTGCGACGACTGGCGTGCGGCTGGGCATCGTTTGGTCTACCTGCCCGCTGCGGTCGTTTGGCACGCGCATGCGCTCAACCTGCGGTCGTTTTGGCGCCAGCACCTGGCCTATGGGCGCGGGGCGTTTCGTTATCGTGCCCGCCCCGCAGGTTCTGTGCGCCGCATGGAACCGGCGGCATTCTACGCTGGCCTGGTTGCCGCGCCCTTCACCCAGCGTATGCCCTATCCCACCAGCCTCACTTGCTTACTCCTCCTGGCGCAGGTTGCCACCGCCGCCGGTTTT
>JAYRNS010000136.1:0-2271 GCA_041912075.1 Anaerolineae bacterium | reverse complement strand
ATACCCCTGTCGTCTGCACCCGATGCACCTGGATCAGTCTTGTGGACCAGTCTGGCGCTGACCGAGACAGTGCCCATCACGCGCCCCGCCAGCACCACCGGTGTGTTCACGATGGACTACACGCTGCCGGCCACCGTGCGCAGCGGGCGTTACTTCTTCACCTACGGCTACGACGGTGAACTGGCTGCGCTGCCCGTGGACGTGTTTGGGGTCGATCTGCAAACCGAGCAGCTGGCCGTGGAGAGTGAGGCCACTATGGACGCTGCCGCGGCGGGCGCCGCAGCCGGCGGGCCGCACGGTCTGCTGCCCGGTGCCTCGATCACTGTCACGGCCAAACTGCGCCTGAACCAGGCTGTGCCAAACGCTGTGCTGTGGGCTTACGCCCTGGCGCCCGATGGCAGCCTGCTCGACTTGGGTGCCGCGGCCCGTCAGACGATCTCCCTTCCGGCTGGCGTCACTGCGGTCGCACTGTCGGGCATCCTCAACACCACCCAGCCCGGTGCCCACCGCATCGTACTCGAGGTCATGGACAGTGCATCGGGCAACATCCTGGGTGGGGATGCCACGGCCGTCGACGTCGGCGCGGCCACCATCACCGATCTACGCACTGATCGCGGTGTTTACAACCCCGGCCAGCCTGGCAGCGCCACCGTCAGCCTCTTTGGTGCCGGCACGACCCAGGTGCTGGTGACCACATCCGACAGCACGCCGCTGCTCAACCAGAGTGTGTCGCTGAACGGGTTCGACAAGCTGACCTTTGCCATCTCCACCGCCACCGTGCGCGACGAAGTGCTGCTGGCAACCGTCACCGACAGCCAGGGGCTCGTCTCGACCCGCCAGGCAGCCTACAAAGTGGCGGACGTATTCGATACGACGGCACCCGAAGTGCAGATCACGACCCCGCAGCATGCCGCCACAGTTGCCTTGCCCGCCGGCCCTGATCTGATCGATGTCACGGGCATCGTCACCGAGGACATGGCCTTGGATTATGTGCTTGTCAACGGTATCACTGCCACCGTCAGCAGCAACACCTGGACCGCCTCTGTACCGATTACAGTGGGCCTGAACTTCGTACAGGCCATCGCAGTTGATGCGGCCGGCAACAGCAGCAAGCCCGACCTGGTGAACGTCACCGGTGAGCCAGACTATGGCGTCGGCCTGGTTGTGGCACCGGTCAATGCGATCCTGGGCGAATTCGTCACCTACCAGGCCACGGTCACGACGACCTATCCGCTGACGGCGGAGGTCGTCTTCCCCTTCAGCACGTATGGCCTGGGTTCGCCCAACGGTATCGCGTCGACTGGCGCCCTATCGCTGACGCAGCCTGTGACCTGGACCGGGTGGGTGACGCCTGGTACACCGGTCACAATCGACTGGACCGCGCAGGCGACGCAGGTCATCACACGTGCCGTGTTCGCCGTCGTCAACGGTGAAGGCATGGTCGGGCGGCCGAGCAACCAGGTTGACACGCGCGTCGACGTGCCGCTGGCCGTCATGATCGAGGACTTTACCGCCACCCCGGATGGCAGCGGGATCGCACTCGCCTGGACAACTACGGGCGAAACCAATGTGCGCGGCTTCAACCTGTGGCGTGGTACATCCCCAACCATGCGCAGCGAGCGGCTCAACGCCGAGCTGATTCCAGCGCAGGGACCCGGCGGGGGGCAGGGCTTTGCATATGACTGGCACGACACGACCGCACAGCCTGGGACGACGTACTACTACTGGTTGGAAGTTGCGACCCTGGCCGGTGCCTCGGTCTGGGAAGGTCCACTCGCTGCGATGCGTCCGGCAGGTGAGGTTTGCCCCGACTTCGACGGTAACGGTGTTGTCGATGTGGCCGACCTGACGGCGATCGCCAGCCTGTGGGGACAGCCCGCGCCAGCCGGGTACGATCTGGATGGTGACGGCGTGATTACGATCGCCGACATCCAGCGGGTCGCCGCGCGTTGGGGGACGAGTTGTTCGTAACCTGGCGGTCAAGTTGGTGTGATGTGACAAGGCCCGCCTGGAAACCCGCGTGGGTCAGCTTGATGCCAAAACGATGTTTGAGGTGGACGAAGCCCTCAAAATTAGCCTGGGTCTGACCGACCTGTAGACACAGCGTCCCAGTGCCGGCACTAAGGGCTCGTCAAAGAATAACTTCCGGTATTATGGCTGAATTCGCCGCTCCGAAGGCGGTGGCGGGGGGGGGGGGGGGGCACCGGGGGTGGGGGTGGGGCCCGGGGGCCCCCCCCCCCCCCCCCCAAACAAAAACCCCCCCCGGAGCGT
>JAYRNS010000135.1:0-1916 GCA_041912075.1 Anaerolineae bacterium | reverse complement strand
CGGGATCGTAATACCCAGCTGCGGAATGTCGCGCTCCAGAAAGGTGCGGATGAACTCCTGGCGCCAGATCATGCTGGCGGCATCATCGTCGGCCAGGAAGGCGCGCGGGAACCCGCCGCGCAGCCAGAGCTGGTCACGCTGCGCCGTCTCCACTTCGGCCAGGTCGAATCCACCCAGGTCGATGAACCCGATGCGGCCGGCGAGAGATTCGGACACCCCACGCACCAGCTGCGGCGAAGCGGAGCCGAGCAGTAGAAAACGGGCAGGATGACTGGGGCGGTCGACCAGTACACGCAGCAGTTCGAACAGCTCAGGCTGCCGCTGCACTTCGTCGATGATCACCAACCCGGACAGAGATTCCAACACGGTCAACGGCGCGGAAAGCCGGCGCATGTCCACCGGGTTTTCCAGATCGAAATAGGTGGATGGCTGCCGCTCACCAAACATCCTTGCCAGCGTTGTTTTGCCACATTGGCGCGGTCCCAACAGCGCCGCGATGGGGTGAATAACGAGTGTACGTTCGATTTGAGCGATAACGGCCGGGCGTGGTATGAACATAACCCTATTATATCCTTGAAAATCGAGATGTCAACTTTAGATTTTCAAGTACCAACCGCGAATGACGCGAATCTTCGCCAATCATTTATATATTGGTCTGGTTGCCGTGTGCGGTAGTCGTAGCTTCCCATACCGCGCACGACACCCTCATCCACACACTCATATATTAGCGCCCATTGGCGTCACTTCGCGGTTGACAATAATGCCTTTCATTTGGCCGACACCAAACCTTTCGTTTGGCCGAAGCCAAGTTTTCATTTGGCCGGGGTCGTTCTGTATGACGGCCACAGCAGCGTCGGCTTCGGCCCGAACCTGTTCGCGGTGCCCATCCGGGCACTGTGGGAGACGGAGGATTGATTCGTCTGGATCATGGATGAGCCCCCGGTTTCGCCAGCCAGATTCGTACCTTCTCCGGCTGCATCGCCTCCTGCGTCACGCGCGCCAGCTCACCAGTCAGCGCGTCGAGGTCGGTTTCGTCGCGCGCGATCTGGGTGAACTGGGCCAGCACCTGCTGCGCGTCGTACTTCTGGCGGAAAAAGCGGCGGTCGATGACCTCCTGGATACGCCGGCGCAGCGGGGTGAATAACGCAGCGATGGCCAGGGTCGAGATCACGACGGCCAGCGGGGACTGCTCGACACCGGTCACCCTGCCGAACACCGCCTGCAACAACCCGACGACGCCGAAAAAGACCAGGGCCAGCAGGACGGTCAGCACGGTGTAGACCAGCGTCTTGCGGATGATCACGTCGATGTCGAATAGACGGTAGCGCAAGATCGCCACGCCCACCGCGATTGGCAAGAGATAATCGATCGCGTTGAACCCGAGGCCCGCCACCAAGGAATAAGGGCTCATGGTCCCTACCAGGACACGGCCAGTGAGGACGAGGGATAGCGCCATGGCGAACCCTGCGATGCCTGCCACAATCGCCAGCACCACCCACTTGGTCTGCACGCGTTCGGTCGCGGTTGATACGCGCCGATAGCGATACACTTGCGCGACGACAAAGCTGCCAAAGAACGCGGCAGCAAAAGGCACCAACAGACTGCTATGCCGATTGATATCAAGCCCCGTGTCCGGAAAGAAGGTTACGCCAGCGAACACGAGCGCCCAGACGAGCGCCAGCCAACGCGTCCAGCGGGGAACAAAGCGACCATCCGGGAATAAATAGAAAAAAAGCGCGAAGGCGACTATGCCGATAAAATCGATGATCCGCGTCGGAAGCAACCAGCCGGGTATCGCCGCCGCCAATGCAGCCCCCACTGAACCGTCCAGGCCGATGATCAGATAGATAGACGCCACCCACGCCATGCGATCGTTCGGTCTACGCAGAAAGATAAACACGCCCACGATGATGCCG
>JAYRNS010000134.1:0-7172 GCA_041912075.1 Anaerolineae bacterium | reverse complement strand
TGGTAGCCGCGGGCCAGGGCATCGGGCCACAGGGGCGTCCCTGGATAAGGCATGTAGATCGCGACCGAGCAGCGTGCCCTGGCGTTGACGCGGCAGACCTCTTCGATGACGCGCAGTGTCTCGCGGCGCTCGGCGGCGCCTTCGGCCGGCAGGCCCAGGATGAAGCTCAGGTTGGCCTCGATGTCCGGCGCGTAGTCAGCCAGGTTGCGCACACCCCACACGATCCACTCGGCCTTCTGGTCCTTGTGGATCGAATCCAGTACGGCCTGGTTCCCGCTTTCGGCGCCGATATTGACCCACTGACAGCCCGTGTCGCGCATCCAGGTGACGAACTCCGGTTTGAGCAGCTGGACGCGTACCTGCCCGCTCCAGGGCAGACCGACCTTTTCGATCAGGCGCTGCATCTGTTTGATGCGGCCAAACAGATAGTCGTCAGCGTAGTCGACGGCATCGATGCCGTAGTGCTCGCGCAGCCAGTTGACCTGGGCCACGATGAACTCATCCGAATGCTGGCGCCAGGTGCGTTTCATCACCACTTCGTTGTAACAGAAGCCGCAGCGGAAAGGGCAGCCGCGGCTGATGTATACCGGAATCGCCCTTTCGTAGGGGCCTGACTGCAGGAAGTAGGCCGGAATTTTGGGCAGCAGTTCCCAGCGCGGCCGGAAATCATCCAGGTTTTGGATAAACATCCGCTCGGGGTTGACCACGATCTCACCGCTGGCCCGTTTCCAGGCCAGACCGGCGATCGTGTCCCATCGACGGTCACCGGTCAGGGCGTGCGTAAACGCCTGCGCCGTTAATTCTCCCTCGTTGACGATCACGAAGTCAACATAATCTTCGCGCAGGACTTCTTCGGGCATGATGGTGGCGTGCACGCCGCCCCAGACGGTCGGAATACCCAGGGCATGCACTTGTTTGGTGGCTTCGATGGTCGGCCGCAGCTGGGGCCCGGTGATCGTGCTAAAGCCGACCCACAATGGACGCGTACGGGCCACTTCAGCAACGAAAGCTTCCAGGCCTTCTTCGGTCTCGTGCCAGATGCGCGTAGTGTAGCCGGCCTGCAGCAGCGCATCCGCCACGTACATGATGCCAAACGGCGGGTACATATCGCGGTGGTTGCGGAAGTTGATCAGAAAGACCGTGTCACTCATGCTGCCTCCTGCTCTCCTAAACTGATCGCAAGGTGGAATTGCGTTAATTTGCGGTTCTATAGCTACCTGACGCACCGTTGACCGACATTCTCACTCTGCGATCAGTTTAGGTTGATCACGACGCGGAAACCGGTGCCGTGGGCGTGGTATTGGTCGCTGGTCGTGGTGATGCTGGCCGCGCTGCGCACATAGCACCTGGTGTGCAATGGGCTGTAGCCCCAAGAACCGCCTTTGACCACGTGAAAACCGGGAACGTTGGGGTGGTAAAGACTGAGCGTCCATTCCCAGATATTGCCGGCCATATCGTAGCAGCCATAGGGTGATACGTTCTGTGGGATTGCTCCCACTGGATGCGGTGCACCGACACGAAAATACCAGCCGCTGCGTGCCCATTCGCGCCGCGGGGGGACGAACAGATTATAACCATAATAACGCAGCTTGACCCAGTTGCCCAGCGTGCGCAGCTCAGGCCGGGGATGGTCTTCGCCCCAGGGGTAGCTGCGCCCATCCGTGCCGCGGGCCGCCTTTTCCCACTGTTCTTCGCTGGGCAGCGCGCAGGCCAGACCAGTCCGTGCCGACAGCCAGGCGCAGTAGGCCAGGGCATCGCTCTGCGTGACGTCGACCATCGGGTAACGCGCCATCGCCGGCGGGTAGTCCGTGCACGGTGCGTAGCGCCGCAGCCAGCCACGCGGTGGTCCGGCCAGATGATACCAGCGGCCGGGCCAGGGGTGGCCGGTTTCCTGGACGAATGCCCGCCATTGGCCAACCGTGACTGGATAGCGGCCGATGGCAAACGACGGCAGTATCAAAACTTGCCGTGGACGCAGCCGCCGCGTGCCTTGCAGGCGCTCGTAAGTTACCTCGGGTCCATAAATGAATGGCCCACCCGGCACGTAGACGAAACCGCCGGGCAGCGTCGGTGATGGTCCGCAATCTTGCTGCGCCAGGACCTGTGTCATGACGGCAGATCAGACCCGGCTGGTGAGATGCCCGCCGCGCGCACGCGGCGCACCAGGCCAGCGGTCAAGCCACGTATACCGGCTTCGATCGTATCGTCCAACGCTGGCGCACCCTGGCGGAACGGTGCCAGCAGGGCGATGCTGCCCATGGTGGCTGCGATCAGCCCGACGGTGCGCGTTGGTGCGTTGGCTGTGGCCAGTGCGGCTCCTAACGGCAGCAGCCAGCCCCATTTGGCCAGCGGCTGTGGGCTGGCTGCCAGCCCCAGGTCTCCCAGGCGTGCCTGGAAAGCCGACAGGTGGTGCGTGTGCCCAGCGAGCGGGCGGTTGGACCATGGTCCGAGCAGGTCGGCTGGCAGACGCCCGCGGCTGCTCAGGAGCCAGGCCCCCAGCCCGGCCAGACCCGCGCCGGCCATGGCCGTTACGCGCTCACGCCCTGGACGGCCCACGGCGCGACCCAGCACCAGACCCAACGGCACGGCCCAATCCAGGTTGTAGCTGCGAAACTCCTCCACGCGCTTCGCATACGGCTCCCCGGCAGTCGTGGCGGCTAGGGCAGCGGCCGCGGCCCCGTTGATGACGACGGCCAGCAGCAGGTCCACCATCTCTGCCGGGCCACGCGACGGGTCGTGCAACAAACCGGCCATGCCGGCGTTGGGTGTGGCCACCGCCACACCCAACCCGATTGCCTTTGGCGCATAACTGGGCACGAAGGTTGCTTCAAGTTGGCTGCGTGGCCGGTCGACCAGGGGCACGGCGAACCAGCCGGCACCGGCCGCCCCCAGGGTCAACAGCGAAGCCCATGGCTCAGGCAGCCCCAGCGTTTCTGCCGCGGCGATCCCACCGGCACCGGCAGCGGCCAGGGCAACCCACTGCAGATCGCGCGCTGGCTCGGCTGGCGTGGTCGTAAGTGACTCAGGGGCATGGCTGTGGGCAGCAGCGTCATGGTCGTGTGTGTGTGCCGTATGGTGTGCACGATCGGGCGGGTCATCCGGCGCCGGTTCGTGCGTTTGGTAAAAGGTTTCCCGGGTATGAATGGCGTCGTGATCGTGCGGGTGATCATCGTCAGGTTCATGACCGCCGTCGTGCACATGCTCATGAACGTGTTCGTGTTCGTGCGAGTGGTGATGATGCCCGTGCCCGTGGTGATGCGGTGCCGGCGGTGCGAAATCAGGGCGGTCCGCCAGCTGCAGCCCGCGCCCGGTCACCAGTTCGCCGGCCACCATGCTCACGTAATCCCGCAGGCTCAGCGGATCGGTCGCATGCACGCCGCGCATCGTGCGTACGCTGAAAAACCGGATGCCGCGCTCGGTCATGCGCCCCCATTTGTGCGCCATGCCGTGCTCGTCTTCCAGATCGAGCTCGTTTGGCGCAAACTCGTGCCCCAGCAGCACGTTGGGCAGGCAGGCTTTGGCAATGAACCAATCCCCTTTTTGGTGACGGCTTTCGGCGAAGTACACCGGTGTCAGGTGGTGGCTGCGCAGCGCCTGGATCGTCGCCTGCATGAACATTTCGTGTCCCAACACGTAGTTGTCGGCAAAGGCGATTACCGGGCTGCCCAATGCGGCAGCCTGCGCCAGAACGGCCTCGATCGCCGCGGGATGGGGCCACGGGTAATGGCGTGGACGCGCCACCGGCACCAGGCCGGCCGCCTGTGCCTGCGCGAAGACCGCCGGTTCGAAACCAACCGTCACACCACGCAGGTATTTGAGTGAGCCGGGGATGCCAAGGTAGAGGCGGTCGTCGATCGCCTCCGGCGTCAAGTGCGCCAGGTGTGGTACCCGGATCGCCAGGGCGGTGGCGACTCGTTCCAACAGCCGCCGGTCGGACGCAGTGAGATACGTGAGCCCGGTGGTTGGTGTGGTCACAGGCGATTGGGCCGGCAGCACACTGCCGGCGTCCAACAGGTCTCCGAGGGTCTGTTCTACGATGGCGACATGGCTGGCCCCGCGATGCCACAAGTCGTGCAGTAATTCACCCAAATCGACGCCGCTGCGCGTGCTGATTTCGAGACAATCGTCATAATCCACGGCCAGCAGCACGGTGCGGCCGGCGGCGTCACGCTGCCGTCGCCGGCCAAGAATCTGCGTCGAGCCCGCGAGGCTCGCCAGCATCAACGAGGTGCCAATCCAGCGGTTGAAATTCACCGGTTCCTATCCTTGTCAGAATCAAGATAGCTCACGACCCACTGCCCTGTGCCGGCCAGAATACTGACGGCGCTCAGCATCCAGTAACCCCAATGCCAGGGAACGGCGGCGACGGCAAACCATCGCCCGCGCTGCCGCGCCAGCCAACGGTAGAAAGGCCAGCCCAGCCGCAGCAGGCCCAGGCTCGCCACCGCGGCGAGCAGCCACAGCGGGTGAACCCAGTATCCGAGCAGCAGGCAGACGACCCACAGACCGCTCAGCCCGACGGCGGTACGGCTGCGCCAGTTCACATTGAGATCGTTGGGCAGCGCACGCGTGGTCAGGATGAGCCGCCACCAGGGGATGCCACGATCCCACAGATCGGACCGCAGCCATGAACGTAATGTCCAGCACTTCTGATGTGTGACCTGCCACGTTTTGTCGAGGCCAATCCGGTACCCATGCTGCCGCAGCCGTACCCCCAGCTCGATGTCCTCGATCATGGGACGGGGATAGCGGACGGCGTCGAAACCGCCGACGGCCCAGAAGGCCGACCGCCGCACGGCACCGCAGCCGGCCCAGAAGGTGCTGGCCTCGGTTTGTGCCGTCTGGTGCGTGTAGTGATGAAACAGGTTCTTGACCTGGGACAGAAAGCTGCGGCACGTGGGGGCATCATCGTACGAACCGAACACGGCCGAACAGGCGTCATTGGTTGTTAAGTACGCAACGGCCTGTCCTACCGTGGTGGGGCGCACCAGAACATCGGCATCCAGAAACAGCAGAATGTCTCCTACGGCCTGCTGCGCACCCAGGTTGCGGGCGGCTGCCGGCCCGCTGCACGGCTGCGGTGTAACGATCAGCTGCACCGCCAGACCCTGCGTCGCGTCGGCCGAGCCATCGGTCGAACCATCATCGACCACCAGCAGTTCCCACAAACCTGTGTACGTGGTCGTGCGCAGCGACTGCAGACAGTGCACAAAGGCTGCGCCGCCGTTGTAGACCGGCATGATAACCGAAACGTCCACCAGGCGATGCTCACTCTGGCTGGGGTGCGCGGGTCAGCCGCAGACGCTGTGCCAGCAGCTGGCCGGTGTCGGTGCGCGTCACCGCCAGGGCGGTGCGCCACACGGCCCACTTGCCCGACCAGGTTGTGGCCCAACGTGCCGTGGCCCGGCGTTCGCTGACACCGCGCTGCACGCGCTGTCCCCAGGTCGTTAGGGGTGGCCGCTGCGACAATGCCATGAAGGTCTCGGTATCGAGGCCGCTGATGTATTTGGCCAATCCGGGCGGCAGTGCATGCAGCAGCCTGGCCTGAACGTCGGCTGGTACAGGCGCTCCCAGCATCGCCGATGCCAGCTGGTTGCCGGCGGCCAGAAAGGCTGCCGCGTCGATGGCCAACGCCCGGTTCGCCAGCCAGTCCCAATCCAGCAGACCGGCGAAATGTCGATTCACCATCAGCACGTCGTACAGCTGCACGAACGAGGGTTTGCCCATCAGCAGGTGATAAATCAGATGAATCGTGACGTGCAAATAGAGATCGTTGGGTGACAAGGCCCAGGCTGGCGTCTTCTGTACCTGATAACGATACGCTCGCTCCCACACGCCGGGTGTCAGATCGGTACACAGGCCAAACCAGCATTCCTCCAGCGAGCCGTGTGGATCGACATGGCGGTCAGCCAGGGTGCTCAGGTAGGGATTGGGTGTACTGGCCGTGGGGGAGGGCCGTTTGTAGGTGCTGGTGTGTTTGGTAATGCCCGGTCCATTTTCGGCCGCCTTGTGTTTGCCTTCGTAGCCCAGGTTCGCCAGCACACGTTCGGCGGCGGGCAGGTCGTGCGGTTGGAAAAGCAGGTCGATATCGCTCATCCCGCGCTGGTCGGGTGAGGGATAGACGGTGGGGCTCAAATAAGCCCCCTTGAGGACCAGGGTGCGCACGCCGGCGCTATCCATGGCCTGGACGATTTCGCCCAGCTGCTGCTGGATAGCGGTGTTGCGTTGGCCCGTCGCCTGGCGGGTGATGTTGAGCTTGGCCATAACCGGCGCCGGCACCGCGTTGGCTGCATCGCACAGACGCTGGTGCAGCATAGGTGCCAGGCCAACAACGATGGCATTGACGACGATGTCATTCCAGGGAAGTGTGGGATCGGCCAGAACCTGGGGTGACGCGTCACTGCGCAGGATGGCCAGCAGCTGGTTGATAGGTCGTCCCATGTTGGTTTGAATCAGGCTCGCTGAGCGTGGGTCCATCCCGCGGTCGATAACAGCCAGGCAGACCGATCGAGTGTTCAGAGAGACGCGCGAGTGCCACACAGCCCGATCGGGCTAACTTACCTGAGAACTGCGCGCATGCGGCCGGCCGTTGGAACCAGCGGCGCAGCCACGTGAGCGCTGGACCGAGAATGGAAACTTAGTGACTGCTGAAGGTAACAGACTTCAGTTCGTCGTGCTTCGTGAGGGTGGGCTTGGTGTATGTCATAGGAATGGATCCTCCTGGTCGTACATGATGATGAACCGTGACACAAGTCGCGCCCCGGCGGTGGCCTGCCTGCTGTGGCAAGCGGCGAACTCGAAGCGGTTTTGGCAATCGTGCAACAGTTTCCATGGGAACGGTCACAAGTTGCAGGTTTTGCCGGTAGGTGCTGCAATGGGTGTATGGAACTCGCGGCGTCTCTCTGAGCACTCGCCGAGTCCGGGATGGACAAACCGACACGGCGTGGCATCACCGGTCTCGTGAGTTTGGCGGCGGTAGTGTACCAGAAAACAGGTTGAATGGCAAGAGAGGGGAGGACTCGAAGGGACGGACGTGAGGACGTGAAAACGTGAGAGCGTGAGGACGTGAAAACGTGAGGACGTGAGAGCGTGAGGACGTGAAAACGTGAGAGCGTGAGGACGTGAAAACGTGAGGACGTGAGAGCGTGAGGACGTGAAAACGTGAGAGCGTG
>JAYRNS010000133.1:0-2126 GCA_041912075.1 Anaerolineae bacterium | reverse complement strand
CTGAGGTGCCGCCGCGTACCACCACAGCCGGATAACCGGTCAGGCTGTAGGGCAGGGTGTAGGGAATCCAGCCGCCATCGCTGCCGTGCGGCGTGGCCGGCCGCTCGGCCACGGGGGTGAGGATCACGTCGTAGTTGGCCATAAAACCGATCAGGGCGCGACGAAAGCGGTCCCACGTAAACAAGTGCTGTTCGACCGCCGCGCTGCTCAGAACCACTGCTCCATCCGGCACCCACTCATCGGCCGAGGCCGATTCGGGTCGCTGCCAGTAGTGCCGCGTGATGGCATCGGCCTCCTCGATGCGCGGCGGCAGGGTTTCGACGACGTGTGCGCCCAGATCGGCCAGGGTCTGCGCCGCACGCTGGCACGTGGCCGCGGTGTCGGTGGTGGGTTCGGCCGCAGCATGGTGGGTGTAGAAGGCTACGCGCAACTGGCGCACGTCCACCGCCCGCCAATCGGCCAGTGGCATGGGCACCACGCTGGCATCCAACCAATCGACGCCGGAGATGACCGGCAGGACCAGCGCCAGATCCTCCACGTAACGCGCCAGCGGTCCGATCACGGTGCGCGGGTCGTTGATGGCACTGATAAACGGGAAGTGACCGGTGAGCGGCACACGGCCGGTGGTCGGTTTGAGCCCGGCAATACCGCAGGCGTGTGCCGGCTGGCGGATACTGCCCCCCGAATCGGACCCCAACCCCAAGGGTGAACCGCCGGCAGCGATGATCGCAGCTTCACCACTGCTGCTGCCACAGGGGCTGTAGGCCAGGTTGTAGGGGTTGTTGGTGCGGCCGTACACCGCGTTTTCGATCATGACGTTGGTTTTGCCCAGGAAAATCGCGCCGGCCTGGCGCATGCGCGCGACGACGGTGGCGTCCCGAACCGGCACGCGGTCTTTGAACTGCACGTCGCCGCCGGTGCAGGGCAGCCCGGCGACATCGATCCAGTCCTTGACCGTGAAGGGCACCCCATGCAACGGGCCGGCCGACTCGCCGCGGGCGAGGGTTGCATCCGCGGCGCGGGCCTGGGCCAGGGCATCCTCGGCTGCCAGCTGCACGATGGCGTTGAGGCGGGGATTGACGCGGGCGATGTGCGCGAGGTGGGTCTGGACGACTTCAACGGCGGTTACGTCGCGCGCGCGGATCTTGCGTGCCAGCGTGGTTGCCGAGGCGTAAACGAGCTGATTCATCACAGACCGAAGAACAGCGCCCACCACGGTGGTGCCACACCGGCCAGTCGACCACAGTCCGCCGCGTCCGGGAAACAGTCACCGTAGTGCAAACCAGCAACCACCTGCCAGTAATTCGACATCGCATGCCCGGCCAATACCAGCGCGACCACGGCTGCCGCCACCAGACTAACTACGCGCCACCACGTCGTCGTGCTGTACTGGTAACCGATGATACCCACGGTCAACACCTGGGTACAGAGCAGGATGAACGGTGTTTTTTTGGCGGTGGAGATTTCGTCGAAGGCAAACATAAACGCCAGCGGCAGAAAGCTGTAGACCAGCAGCTCGACCGTCATCCACCGCTGCCAGAGCAGCAGAATGCCAAGACCGACAGCGAGCAAGAAGCAGATACCTGCAACCTCGATCGAAACCGGCGGCGCTGGAAAACCTTCGCCCATCACAGCCAGCCCCACCAGCCACAGCGGCAGTAGAGTGGTCACGGTTTTCAGCCAGGGGGCTGATGTGGTCCAGTTGAGTTTGTGTGTCGCTACCATCTTTGGTAAATCCTCTCCCGAAACACCAGCTTCTGGACAACATCATCTTGCGCTTCTGGCATAAAGCACCTTGCCTTCACGCAAAGCCGGCCGCACGATTGTACCGATAACGTTGGCGTGACGCTGAACGTAGTCCGCATTGGCCACCACAACATCGACGGGAATTCGCACGCCAGCTAGTGCGCGATAAATGCGCCCAGCCTCGGAACGCGGCGACTCGACCTTCTCTTTGATAACCAGCAGGTCTAGGTCGCTGTCTGGGGTGGTGTCACCACGTGCCTGCGAACCAAACATGATGATCTGCTGTGGGTCACTGGCGGCCACTATCCGTTGAATGATTTCGGCCAGCAATGTGTCATTCATTATCGCCGTCCCATTCACCATGCACGAAAGATACGAAT
>JAYRNS010000132.1:0-3173 GCA_041912075.1 Anaerolineae bacterium | reverse complement strand
AGGCATACCAGGCGGCCACCCTCAGCCGCGGCGCACTGGAGAACCGCGCCAATGGTCTGGAAGCGCTGGTCAACCGGCTGCGCACGGAGAACGAGGCGCTGCGTCAGGAAATCAGCGAGCTGCGCGCTGCCCTGGCAGAAGATCCACCACCGATTTCTGCACCGGTACCTGACCAGGTTGTCGCCCAAACGCCGCAACAGCGCCTGGGTTGGCGTCGCAAGGAGCGCTGAGAATCCCCGCAAGAGGGGTGAGCCCGATGTCCAATCTCGATCGTTTTGCGTATGCCGTCAACAGCATCGAAAAGCTCGCCCCAGCGGTGGGCGGTGCGCTCGCGGCACGCCTTCTGCCGGGTGAGGTCATCCAGCAGATGATCTATGCACCCGGTGATGCGATCCAACCAGTCCGCCATCCCGTGGGGACGGATTTGTTTGGGATAGCCCCTGCGCACCAGCCGTGGCCGGCTTCCCGGTCGGGCCGGCGACAAAATCCTAGCTGGGTGCTGGCACTGACCAACAGTCGTCTGCTGGTGGCCACGATCTGGCCGGCACCCGCGACACTCCAGGTGACGGCGGCACCACTGGTCGATCTCGTCTGGCTGGAGCTGGGTACGATCCTCCTGTATTCCTGGATCGAATGGGCGTGGGCGAGTGAAGGGAAATTAGAACAAGAGCGAGTCTACTTCAACACGGTGGGTGAAGATCTCTTCTGGCAGGTGGTCAACAGCGTACGCCGCCAGATCAACAGTCAGATCGACCGACCTCAGCACACTGTCAAGGGCTACCTCGGCACTTCCGCTGGCATGCCGTTCAAGTTCCAGAACATTGTCTACAGCAAAGTCTTTTTGCCCGAAGACGAGATCCAGGCGATGGTTTACCAGCCTCCGATCTGGCGTCAGCGTTTCGTCGTCCTGCGGAATAAGCGTGCGCCTGGCATGCTCGTCGTCTTGACGACGACGCACCTGTTAGTGGCCTACGAGGACCTGTCACACAGCAAGGCCAGCTACGGTATGATTGCGCGTTACTGCCCCTATGACCGGCTGCGTGGGGCGAGGCTAGAGCGAACACAGGATGAATTGTGGCTGAACGTCACCGTGGGATTGGGCGAGACGGAGGTCACGCTGCGCATTCTGTTCGAGCCGGCCGTGGAAACCGCCCTGCAAGCCCTGGTAGACAGACTGAATGCATCGATTTCATCAGCCGTGCCAGTACCAGAACTGGCGAGAATCTCGCCGGCCGCATCATACCATGATATCGGACAAACGACAAAGGCCCCGCCAAGCTGAACCAAGAATGAGCAGAAGTTGAACTACGCAGTGAGCACCGACCTGCGGCATCCTCTACGAAGACCGCGTCCGTCAGACGGGCAACCCACTTCTTCGTTTGGAGGTATGACGCATGACATCCTGGTTGGCTTTTCCCCTGCGAGTTGGTCGCCGCTTCCGCCGGCACCCTACCTCACGCCGGCCTTCGATTATTCTGTCGTCGGTTCTGCTGGTGACCCTGTTGGCGGGCCTGCTGCCCGCACCGCGTCATGCCGTATACGCCGCAGAGGTCGCGCCGGCGCCTCGTGCGCCAGCACCGGTCCCGATACAGATGGACCGTCCTGCCAGCGAAACCAGCAGCGGCACCCTGCGCTTTGCGTCCGCCGTGGATACCGATGACGACCCCAGCACCAACCCGCTGGCAGCCTCGCCGCTGCCGGTGCTGCGCATCGGTGGTGACGGTCAGGAAGTGCGCTTTGCCGAGCTCGACCTGGCGGTCGAAGTCATCCCCAACGCCGCCCAGCACAACCCGGCCGGCACACCGGTGACCTTCCACCTGTGGAATGCCTCGCGCCAGGTCGACCTGCAACGACAAACAACCGCTGACGCATGGGGCGCAGCCGGCATTCACCTCGTGCTGGATGACCTGCACCTGACCGGCCCCTTTTTCTATCGCGCCCAGGCCCCCGGTTTTGGCCAGACGGACGTTCGCACCTTCGACGTTGACCGCAACCAGATCGGTCACGACACCCAGCTCGGCACGGCCAGCCTGGTCACGCACTTCGCAGCCGGTGGCCGCCTGGTCGCCGACGTCACGTCACCCGTCGCCATCGACGACAGCCTCGACGCCGTCGAGCTCAGCGCGCTACGCTTGATCCCCACGGGCGGCCCAGAACCTGACAAAGAGCTGCTCCCGCCCCTGGTTGCGCACCGGATCGACCCCTTCCACGCCCGTGTCGAGATCTACCTCGATCCTGGCGCCTACCTGCTGACGGCCCGCATCCAATCCGCGACGATCGAAGCGGCGAGCATGCCCGTCTTTGTCCAGGTGACACCCTCCACCCCCCCACCCGTAGCCCAGATCGAACAGATCGCCAACGTCAGCGACGATCTGGCCACGGCGCTGGTGCAGTACCGCACGCCAGAAGGCCACGTGGCGCTGCGCACGCGGCCGCTGGCTGACCTGCCAACCGCTGCCGTCGCGCCGCCGTCCGCGGCGCCCGTGTTTGCCCAAACCGAACGCACCGGTCCCTTTTCCTGGCGCACGGTGACGTACACGACTACGGTGCAGGTGCAAACCGATGATCAGAAGAAACGCGTCGTGGTGGACAGTTTCGCCTATGACCCGCTCACCCGGCGTTACGGCATCCGCATCGAATCGCTGATGCCCGACGCGGTCGAGGACACGCTCACGGTACAGGTGCTCGGCCCGCACGGCGTGGTGATCTACGAAGAGACGTCACCTATTCTGCTCGATCCATCGTCGCCCTTGACCTACCAGGTGGAAGTGCCTACCGATCGCGGCGAACCCTACGGTCTGCGCATCATCGTCCACGACCCGGTCGACCTGTCGTTTCTCTTTAACAAAGTGGGAGACCTGGTGCAGACGGTGTACGACTTCCTGCGCCGGCCGATCAACGATACCGGTTTTTCGATTACCGCGTCGTTTCGTTTTGCGCTCAAAGTCATCGAGATCGACGTCGCCAGTTACGCCGTCGTTTGCTCCGAGCTGTGCGAGACCAAACCGTCGGGCTTGCTTTTCAAACCCGGTGACTGGGCGGCCACGGTGACGACGGGTGTGCGCGATTTTCTACGCAACCAATACCGCGATGTCGCCCAGCTGGATGACCTGGATAAGATTATCGACAAGCTGGGTGAGGGAATCCCCCTCGGCAACCTGACCATCAGCTCT
>JAYRNS010000131.1:0-5030 GCA_041912075.1 Anaerolineae bacterium | reverse complement strand
CTGTAGATCGTCCTGCGTGATAATCCTCCCGTGCCTCGCGAGCCATTTGCCGCATCAACCGCTTGGCTTCAGGTTGGGCAAGCAACTCACCCCAGCGCTGTTCGGTGGTCTCGGCCTGATTGACCTCTTCGCTCTGCGCCTCTACCCAGTCCTCATCATATTCCGTGGCGCGAAACTCTAGGAAGCGAGCGAAGTCCACCAGCTCTGATACGCGTTCAGGAGGCAGCTTGCGCATAATCTTGATCACAGCCTCTTCAATTGTGGTATATGGAAAAGAAGTTTGTGCCTTCATGCCTACGCCTCTTCTGTGCTGTTGTGACGACAGGCTGTGCTCTTGGACCAATGCAAACGGTGGCGTTCCAGTGGAAGCCATCTTAGTATATTTCATAGTCGCTGTCAATTCTGCAAAAAAGCGAGACGCCCGCGAATTCTGGGTACCGCCGTTTGGCGCAAATGCTCGCTAAATTAGAATGGTGTGGTCAGGCGTTCTGGTATGCCGCGCGCGGACAGAATGCTGGGTGAACCCACACAACGCTGCTGGACACACGGTCCCCGTTAGCGGCCATTGATGCTAATTGGCGGTTGGCAGAGTATTCGTGGAAAATCACCAGCAGTAACGGTGCCATAGGGTGGCCACACCCACAATGTCCTGTACGTCGACGACGCCGTTTTGCACGACGTCGTAATCCCAGGTGCCGTCGTACGTGGGCAACATGGTGAAATGACCGGCAACCAGCTGCACATCGCGCAGGTCCAGGGCACCGTCCTGGTTGACGTCGGCCGGGCAGCCGACGCCTTCGTAGGCACCCATGTCAGCAGCAAAGGCCTGCGGACGCGGTCGCTGATCCAGATCGTGCGGCGTGGGCACCTGCGCACACTGATCCAGCGCCGGCGAGCCAACCCGCAGCCGGAAATTGCCGGCATTGGGTGCCACGAACACCGGGTCGGCCGCAATGTTGCCCAGACCGGGCAAGGGGCCGAACTCGGTGTCATTGCAGATCGCCTGCACAGGACCGCCAGCGGTGATGACCGAGCCCTGCGTGTGGTTCCAGATGACGTTGTTCGTCAGCACCAGGCCGCCCGCCACCTGCTCGACGACAATGGCATTCTCGTCATTGTGACTGAAAGTGTTTTGCTGTACGACGGCGGTGCTCTTCCCTGACAGGTTCAGCGCCGCGCCGGCACTGGGCGCCGCCGCCTCGTTGGACGCCAGCAGATTGTTCGTCAGTGTCACGACGCTGCTGCCCTCGACGGCAATGCCCCCACCCAGGGCGGCGGTGTTCGATAGGACCTGGCTGTGTTCCAGGACCAACGTGGCGCGGCTGATGAGCACCCCGCCGCCGCGGCTGACGCCGGCCGTCGTCACGTTGCCGACGATGAGTGCCTCGCGGATGGTGAGCCGGGCTGGCATGTTGGCCTGGCCCACGACGGCGAGACCACCACCATTGGGCGCCAGGTTGTGGGCAATAGAGGTGTTTGGGCCCTCCAGGATGAGCGTGCCGCCCACCCACGCCGCGCCACCGCCCTCGATACCACCCGCCGTGTTGCGCGCCAGGTCACTGCCCGCGGCCAGCACCGCCGTGCCACCGGGGCTGACGAACAGACCGCCGCCGCGCGTTTGTGCCTGGTTGCCGATGATGTTCGAATCGTGCGTCAAGGTGACGACGGCGTTGTCATCGACAAACACACCGCCGCCGCGATCGAACGCCTTGTTATCGATGACCTGCGTGTGATCCAGGGTGACCTGGCTGCCGTTGATGGCGCGCAGGGCCGCGCCAAACGTCGCTTCACCATCGGTCAGCACCAGGTCGTGCAGCGCCACCCGGCCGGCGATCACGTTGATGATCTGGCTGCCCTCGCCGCGCAGCGTGGTTACACCAACGCCCGGCCCGTTGCACGTGGCATCGTAACCGCCGCGCAGGGTGAGGTCTTTGTCGATCATCACACTGCCCGGCCAGGCACCGGCGGCCAGGACCAGCGTGTCGCCCGGCTGCGCCGCCATGACGGCTGCGGTCAGGTTGTCGTACACGCACGGACCTGCGTTGATGGCTACAAACAGCGGGCCAACTGCCATCGAACGCGCCGGCTGCAAACCGCCTGGCCACGCGACGACCAACAGGCTCAGCAAAATGGCGCGGATGATCCTGACCAGTGCCGGTGCAGGGAACCCACTCGGTGAGATTGCCCTGTTTTCAGCGCCGATTTTTGCGGAGCAAAAATCGTGCACGAGACTGAACACTACCCTGCACCGGCACTGGGCGCACGCCCTGCTTCTACCGTAGATGCGACCCGGTCGAGCTGCGTATCGTTCCATGATGCCGGGTCTTCGAGCGGTTCGATGTGGGTGAATACCGTAGCATTCGCCAGCGAGCTGCACAGGTCGCGTTCGATCTGCTCGGCCAGGCGGTGTGCCTCGAGGACGGTCCACGTCCCGGGTACCAGCACGTGCACCGATAGAAAGCGCCGCATACCCGCCTGGCGCGTGCGCAGGGCGTGAAACTCGACATCGCTGTTCCGGTAACGCGCCAGGACGCCCTCGATCTTGCCCATGTCACTTGCCGGCAGTGCCGTGTCAATCAGCCCGAGGGCCGAGCGGCGCAGGAGCTGGACGCCGGCCCACACGATGTTGGCCGCTACCAGCAGGGCGATGATCGGGTCCAACCGTTCCCAACCGGTCAGCGCCACAGCAGCCACCCCCACGATCACGCCGATCGACGTCCAGACGTCGGTCATCAGATGCTGGGAGTCGGCCTCCAGGGTGATCGAGCTGTACTTTTTGCCGGCGCGCATCAGAATGGTGGCCACCACAAAGTTGATCGCCGAAGCAGCCGTGGAAATCGCCAGACCCAGGCCGACCTGTTCGAGCGGCTGGGGGTTGATGAGGCGTTGAATCGCGGCATAGGCAATCGTGGCGGCCGCCACCAGGATCAGTGCCCCTTCGAAGCCGCTGGAAAAATACTCCACCTTGCCGTGGCCGTAGGCGTGTTCCTCGTCGGCCGGCCGGGCCGCCACACTCAGCGCAATCAAGGCCACGATCGCCGCCGCCAGGTTCACCAGTGACTCCATCGCATCAGACAGGAGCCCAACCGATCCGGTGAGGAAATAGGCCCCGGTTTTGAGCCCCATCGTGGTCAAGGCTGCCGCAATCGACAGCCAGGCATAACGGGTCAGTGAGGGTTGGTGACTCATCGTCGTTTACTCCTGAGCCGGTGGGCCAGCGGTCGCACGCTGGCAGACGTAGCAGGTCTCACGTACCTGCGTGTCGGTGAAGGTTCCGCAGCGGATACACGGGGCCAGGCTGCCCGCATGCAGCGCCACACTCTGGCGCTGCACCAGGCGTGCCGGCTCGATGACGTCGTGCAGGGCGACCGCACCTTCCGGGCAGGCCGTGGCGCAAATACCACAGTCGACACAATCGGCGGCAATGAAGTGAAGGGCGAAGGGCCGCGGTACGGGACCGGCTGCGGTTTCGTTACCGCCCGGCGCAGCCGTGACGTCACCCTCCGTCCAGCGAATGGCCCCCGTTGGGCAAAAGCGGGCGCACAAACTGCAGCCGGTGCATTGCGTGGAAATACTCACGTCAGCCCAGGGCAGGTGCTCCAATGACAGGGGCGTTGGCGGTGGTGGACCCAGGCGGTTCAGGGCAGCAACCAGCCGCCGCCGGTGCAGAGGGATCACGGCGCGATCGATTGGCGGCACCACCGACAAATCGGGTGCGGCGGGGGCCAATGCATCAAGCGCGATGTCCGAAACGACCTGTGCCGCCGAACGACGCAGAAAAGTAAAGAACTCGCGTCGCGAATATACCGGCTGCTGGTCCGCCACCCGCTCGACCGGGTGCACCGGCACGCAGTCCTGCGCCGACGTCGTCTGCAGGTGCAGCCGCGGCGCGCCCTGCCAGGCTGCCAGGATGCGGTTGGTTTCTGCGACCGTGGTGTGGATCGCGGGCAGCACTCTGCCCAAAGGACAGCTGGCACAGCCGCTGTCGTTCAGCCACAGGTCAACGTCGCGCATCTGTCCCAGATCGCGCACTTCCCCCAGTGACACTGCTGCCAGACCGCGGCCGGTCTGCAGCCCCCCGTCGACCGGTGCCGCTGTCCGCTCTGGCTTTGGGTTGGCCGGGCAGGTCAATTCAAGGCGCTGCGCGCGGTGCGGCGCGGCACTGTCGAGCAGCCGTTTGTCGTGTCGCAGCTGTTGGGAGGTGGAGAACACACCCGTTGGGCAAACGTTGAGGCACAGCCCACACTGCGTGCAGATGTCTTCGTTCAGATCGATATTGGGCCCGTAGACGGTAATCGCCGCAACAGGGCAGGCCGCAGCGCAGAGCTGGCAGTTGGCCGCCTTGTAACGGCGATTCAGGCAGAGGTTGTCGTTGACAGCCGGTGGGCCGTCACTGAACATCGCCAGGAGTTTCGTCAACAGGTCGAGATCGGGCATGGGTTCCTGTGCTTCAGGCTGGAATGATTTCATTATACCGTTGTCATTCATAAGGGTCAAAGAGGATGATTTCATGCAAGCGGTTGACCCGTTGGCCCGGACGTGATACACTGAAACAGACAAGACCGAGGCACACCTACATGACCGTGATGACACGTAACAAGCTGGCGATCGCCGGCATGGACTGCGCAGACTGTGCGCTGAAACTGGAAAAGGGTGTGGCGCGCCTGGATGGCGTACACGGTGCGGCCGTCAATTTTGCCACGGCCACCATGCAGGTGGACTACGACGCCGCCACCGTCGATCCACAAGACATCGTGCGCCGCATCCGATCGCTGGGTTACGACGTGCAAACGCCCGCAGCCAAACACCGCGCGCCGGCGGAAGCCTCGTCCACCCCGCGTGCGGCTCGACTGCTGACTTACCTGACCCAGCATCCACGCGATCTGGCGACCGTCGGGTCAGGCCTGCTGATCGTCCTGGCTGTCCTGGCCGGCTTTTTGGCCTGGGGATGGGCCAGCACCCTCCTCTACGTGACGGCGACCGTGGTCGGGGGAGCGCTGATCGCACGCAAGGGTTTGAGCAACCTGTGG
>JAYRNS010000130.1:0-2687 GCA_041912075.1 Anaerolineae bacterium | reverse complement strand
TGCCATTGAACCATTCGTAGGTTGGCGTATAGTCCTTCTCGTAGACGAACGAGCCCTTGATCTTCAAATAGGTGTAGTGGTCTTCGGTCCGATCCTGGCCAGCGGTGGACCAATCCCAGTACGTTTTGGTCGGGTCCTTGAGTGCGACCGCCGGGACGTGGCAGGTCTGGCAGGCCACGCTCTGCGTGTGCAGGTTGATACGCTCGTCATCGTGGATCGTACCCTGGTGGCAGTCGGTGCAGGCGACCTGTTCCTGCGGGTCGATGGTGTAATTATCGGCCAGCAGCTTGCCCTTGATGGCGTGATCGGTCGTCTGGTGGCAGTCGGTGCACTGGAAGTTGAGCCGGCCCATGTGCACGTCCAGGTTCTCGGAGGGGAAGTAGAGACTTTCGTCAAGGTCGCCGTGTTTGACGCCGTTGCCGCCGCCGCCCTCGAAGTGGCACTTACCGCATTCTTCGCGGGTCGGTGCACGTACCGACTGGGCGGCCGCCAGCAGGTCGACGGAGTCACCCGGCAGACCGTAATCGCTCTTGTTGTAGAGCGCGGCATTGGCGTGACAGGCCAGGCAGTCGACGTTGCTCGGCTCGGCGAAATCAAAACTGTCATCCGCCCAGCCATAACCCGCGTGACAGGTCGTGCACTTCTTCTCGTTACCCTGTGCGCTGATGCAGAAGTTGTTGATCTGCGTCTTCTTACCGATCGTCACCGGCTCGCTGCGCCAGGGGACCGTCACCGGCTCACCTTCCCAGGTCCAGTGGGTGGTGTGCATGACCTGGCTGGCCGAGTCAGGATGACATTTAAGACAGGCCTGGGTGACTTCCTGGCCAGAATTGAAGGGGCCTTCGATGATGCTGGTGTGATCGGTGTGGATCTTGTGTGTGGGTACAAAAGCCTGGGGGTCGCTGTTGGCGGTTGTGGACCTGGGTTGGAGGACGATTGCCAGCACACCGATCATCGCCAGGATGGCAACCAAGATCAAGACCCAGGCATACTTTCTGCGCATCACTTCCTCCAAACCAGTCTACTGGGCGACTGAAGTCACCACTACGAACCTAGCGCAGCCGAGCTCAAGCTCGGCGATCCCCTCGAGGCACCGGCGCGGATGGGGGAAATCGGGTTCGGTGCTGTCGGTGGCGTGCCGGCCTGTGCGGTCAGCTGGGCAATTTGGGCCAGGGTTTGCCGCGCCTGGTAGCCCTGGTAACCGATGCTCGAAATGGCATTGGCAATGGTTTGCAGCAGGGCGGTAATCTGCAGGGCGGTGGCCGGCGAGACGATGTTGATCGAATCGATAGCATCAGCCAGCCCTTCGCCGGAGACGCCGATACGCTCACCGGTGGCCAGGGCGCGTGCGCGAAATTCATCCGGGTCGGGTGCCTCGGTCAGGAACTGGCCGGCGGTGACCATGCCCAGGCGCTGGCCGCCCACGGTGACCGGTGCGCTGGCGTATTGAATACCGGCATGGCAGACGTGAATCTGGGCCCCTTCTTCGTCGAGCCGCGAAATGCTGCGCCACGAGGCCTGGCAAGCGGCCATGCCGGCGGGCCGGCTGTGGACGAGCTGGCAGAAGCGGCTGCAGCGGCTGCACGGGGCAAACGGCTGGCCTTCGAGGTCGGTGATAAACGCGGCCACCCCGACCAGGTGGGCGAATTGATTTTGAATGGCCTGTAGGGTGGGCAGATCGATCAGATCGTCGAGTTGCAAGTTGGCCAGGTCGGGTACCGGCTCACTGCGGGCTGGTTTGGGGGGTTGTTCCATGGGCTGTGCCGCCAGCCAGGCATCGATGGCCTGGGCCGAAAAACGCCACTGCCCGCCCACGCGGCGTGCCGGCAGCTCACCGTCCTTGACCATGCGGTAGATCGTGACACGATCGAGCTGCAACAGCTCTTCGATCTCACGGGTGGTCAACAGTCTGTCCGCCATCGTAACCTCCTGTGGCCCGCAACGAAATAACTGTGGCAGATTCGCCACACATGACCGGCAAAGTCGCGTCACTTATTTCGTTGCGGGTCCTTTGCCAGTCAAATGAACCTGCGGTTTCAATGACATTGGCCCATATGGACCTGTGAATTCAATTTCAGAATACACGACAAGTTAAATCTTGTCAAATTTTATAAAGTTCTGTAGAATGAGAATAGTTGCACAAATGTGCAAGGATCGATTGATCACGGGTACGCAGGTGATGTACCCGACATTACCCGGTTTGTGGGTGATGACCATTCAACCACGAGAGGCGAATGATGCCGAAGATTACGACGTACTACCAGGGTGATATGTTGTTTGAGAGCAAGATGGGCAAGCACAGCCTGTTCATCGATGTGCCGGCGAGCATGGGTGGCAAGGACCGCAGCCCGACGCCGCCGGAGCTGTTTGTGGCCTCGTTGGGGTCGTGTGTGGGGGCGTTTGTGGCGCACTACTGCCAGCGCACCGGCATCGATGCCAGCGACATGACGGTCGACGTCACGTTCGACAAACTGGAGAACCCGACGCGGCTGGCCAATCTGAAGGTGCGTATCGACCTGCCGCACGGGGAATGTGCCGACCGGCAGGCGGCTATTTACCGTGTCGCCGAGCACTGCCCGGTGCACGAGACGATCACCACTATGCAGGATGTCGAGTTCGAGATTTTCGACAAGACCGCACACGAGCTCGTCTTGGCTTGAGTGGGGTAGGACGAGTTTGTTGACTCA
>JAYRNS010000129.1:0-3672 GCA_041912075.1 Anaerolineae bacterium | reverse complement strand
GGCGGCCGACCGTGGGCTGTTGTGTATGGGACCTGACGCCGGCACCGCCATCATCAACGGCGTGGGTTTGGGGTTTGCCAACGCGGTGCCGCGCGGCCCGGTGGGTATTGTCGGCGCAGCCGGCACGGGCATCCAGGGTGTGTCCAGCGCACTGGCCCGTCTGGGCAGCGGTGTCTCACAGGCGATTGGGACCGGCGGGCGCGACCTGCAGCGCGCGGTGGGCGGCGTGACCATGCAGCAGGGGCTGCAAGCCCTGCAAGAAGACCCAGCGACATCGGTCATCGTGCTGATCTCCAAACCGCCCGACCCCGACGTTGCCACCCGTATCTTGCACAGCGTGGGTCACAGCTCGAAACCAGTGGTTGTGTGTATGCTGGGAGGTGATGCCAACCTGATCGAAGCCGAGGGCGGGATCGCCGCCACTACCCTGGAAGAAGCTGCGCAGATCGCCGCCGCCTTGCAGGCCGGCGAACCGCCCAGCCGCGCCAAGGGACGGCTGCACCGTGAGCTGCAAGGGCTGGCGGTGCTGGCCGAGGACGCACGCACCCAGCGCAGCGGCCAATGGCTGCGCGGGCTTTTCAGCGGCGGCACCTTCTGCTACGAAGCACAAATGCTGCTGGCCCCACTCCTCGGCACGATTCATTCCAACGCACCATTTCCCACCGCCCAGCGTTTGACCAGTGCCCTGGTCAGCCAGGGACACACCTGTGTCGACCTGGGCGAGGATGAATTCACCCAGGGACGCCTGCACCCAATGCTGGATCCTACGCTGCGCAACCGGCGCTTCGTCCAGGAAGCATCCGACCCGACCGTCGCGGTGATCCTGTTCGACGTGGTGTTGGGCTATGGGGCGCATGCAGACCCCGCCGGTGCCCTCATCCCGGCCATCGCCGAGGCGCGTGCGGCGGCCGCCGCGACAGGTCGCCATGTGAGCTTTGTCGCATCGGTCTGCGGCACCGTCGATGACCCGCAGAACCTGGTCAGCCAGGAATCGAAGCTGCGCGAGGCCGGGGTCCTACTGGTGCCAAGTAACGCCGCGGCGGCCACGTTGGCCGGTCTGATAGCGCGTGCACCCACCGCGTAACCGCTGTGCCACGTCGTTGGATGAAAGGAATCTGTCGATGGAGAAGATACTCGAGCTTTTTACCCAACCACTGCGGCCCGTCAACCTCGGGCTGGACGTGTTCAAGACCAGCCTGGAAGCCCAAGGGGTATCGCCGGTGGAAGTCGATTGGCGGCCGCCGGTCGCCGGCTACCAGCGCCTGACGCACACGGGTGACGGTCTGGCGATCGATGCCGCAAATGAAGAGGCAGTGCGTCGCATCAACGCCGGACGCCCGATGTTGGTAGGCATGGGTCTGGCTTGTGACACGATCCCGGGCTACCACGACCGCCTGATCTGCCATTCGGGCCCGCCTATCACCTGGGAACGGATGAGCGGTCCCACGCGCGGCGCCGTCATGGGTGCCATCCTGTACGAAGGCTGGGCCGCCGACGAACAAGCGGCGGCCGCCCTGGCGGCGTCGGGAACGATCGAATTTGCCCCCTGTCACCACTATCACGCCACCGGCCCCATGGCCGGCATCATCAGCCCATCGATGCCGGTGTTCGTCATCGAAAACGTTGAATATGGCGCCACGGCCTATGCAACCCAGAACGAGGGTCTGGGTAAAGTGCTGCGTTACGGCGCCTACGGTCCTGACGTCCTGACCCGCCTGCACTGGATGGCCGGCACGCTCTACCCGGCGCTGCAGCGCGCCCTGGCCCGGCGAGGGCCGGTCGATCTGCGCAGCATGATTGCCCAGGCACTGCACATGGGTGACGAGTGCCACAACCGCAACAAAGCCGGCACCTCGCTTTTCTTGCGCGCCATTGGGCCCGCCCTGGCCGAAACGTCGGATGCAGCCACCGCTGCCGCGGTCATGCGTTTCATCGACGGCAACGATCATTTCTTTTTGAATCTGTCGATGCCGGCGATGAAGGCGATGCTGCTGCCGGCCGAAAACATACCGGGTTGCACCGTCGTTACGACCATGGCGCGCAACGGTACCGATTTTGGCATTCGCCTCAGTGCGACCGGTGATCGCTGGTTCACGTGCGAATCGGGTGATCCCGTGGGGCTCTTTTTCCCCGGATTCACCCAGGCCGACGCCAACAAAGACATCGGCGACAGCACGATTACTGAGACCGGCGGTATTGGCGGGTTTGCGCTGGCCGGTGCGCCAGCCATCGTGCAGTTCGTCGGTGGCACCCCGGCCGACGCACTGAATGCCACCCTCGAGATGTACGAGATCACCGCCGGCGAACACAGTGCGTTTACGATCCCCGCTCTCAACTTTCGCGGAACGCCGATGGGTATCGACGTGCGTAAAGTCCTCGCCACCGGCATTACGCCGCGCATCAACACCGGTATTGCCCACAAGGAACCCGGTGTCGGCATGGTGGGCGCTGGTCTGCTCAGTGCACCCCTGGCCTGTTTCAAGGACGCGTTTCGCGCCTTGCAAGAACTCTGATCCGTAAGGAGAATTCGCAATGCATACTGTCTCCGCCTGGCTGCGTATCGGGCTGGTGGCCTGTCTATTGGCGATCGTGCCCGGTGCATCCGCGGCCGCGACCCCCGACAGCAGTACGGGTGGCCCTCCCATCCTCGTTGATTTGCTCGGTCAATACGGTGGCATCACCAATACCGTGGCCGTCGCCGGCATGTACGCCTACGTGGGCATCGGTCCCCGTCTCGTCGTCCTGGACGTGATGGACCCCGCCGCACCGGTCGTCGTTGGGCGCAGCCCAGTCCTGCCGAACATTGTGCAGGGGCTGACCCTGCAAGGCAGCATGGCCTATGTAACCCTCGGCACCGCGGGTCTGCAGTTGATCGATGTCAGCAACCCCGCCTCACCCCAGCTGCGTGGCCGCTTCGACTCACCCGGCACCGGCCGGCGGGTCAGCGTCGCCGGCAGCGTGGCCTACCTGGCCGATGGTCCGAGCGGTTTGCACCTGATCGACGTCAGCAACCCCGACAGCCCCAGCCTGCTGGTCACTTATCCAGGTTCGGCTTACGACGTCACCGTCGACGGTGCACGCGCCTACCTGGCACGCGGCACGTCGATGCTCATCCTCAACGTCAGCAACCCGGCCAACATCGTGCTGCGCGGCACCTACACCGCTCCGAGTTATGTCGAGCACATTGCGGTTGCCGGTGGGCTGGCCTACGTGGCGGCCAACGTGGGCGGGCTGGTCATCGTGAACGTCACGGAACCGGCATCTCTCGTGGTCGTCGGCAGCATCAACCCCGGCGACTCGTCACGCTTCGTACAGGTCGTGGGCACGACAGCCTATCTGGTGGCGACGAGCCAGCAAACCAGCTCGATCGATGTCATCGACGTGACCACGCCGGCGCAGCCGATGCTGCACGCCACCTGGCCGCTGGCATCAGCCGCCAGCATGTTGGCGGTGAGCGGACCACACGCCTACGTCGCCGATGGCCAGAGTGGGCTGATCATCCTCGATGCCACGAGCGTCACGGCATCCCAGCTGGGCCGCTACGACACACCGGGCCGCGCCCTGCGGGTGCAGATCGTGAACGACCTGGCCTACGTGGCCGACGAATTCGACGGTCTGTGGATCATCGACCTGAGCAATCCGGCCAACCCGCAGCCCGTGAGCCTGTACGAG
>JAYRNS010000128.1:0-10229 GCA_041912075.1 Anaerolineae bacterium | reverse complement strand
TCGGCACCGCCGGACCCACATCCGCTCCAGCCGCGCTGGCCGTCGCACCAGCCACCGGTTGGGCCGGCACGACGGTGGGCGTCAGCGGCCGCGGGTTTCCGGCCGGCAGCGTGGTCTACGTAAGCCTGGGCCTGCCCGACACCGCCCCCGCTGGTGTTTCCTCTGGAAAAACCACGGCCGACGTCTATGCGGCCTCCGTGATCGATGGGCAGGGGCAGTTTGTCGCCAGCTTTGTCTTTCCCAGCGAGGAACGCTGGCTGACCGTGCCGCAGGTGACCATTACCGCACGTACGGCTGACAATGCTGCCACCGCGCAAACCAGCTTTACCCTACAGGGTCCGGCACTGCCCAGCGATGCCTGGCGCGGGGAATACTTCGCCAACCGCGACCTGACCGGGACGCCAGCTCTGGTACGCAGCGACGCCAAACTCGAGTTCTTCTGGGGCGACGGCTCGCCGGCGGCGAACCTACCGGCCGACCGCTTTTCGGTGCGCTGGACACGCAGCCTGCCCCTGCAAGCCGGCGACTACCGCTTTTACGCCAACACCGACGACGGCGTCCGGCTGTGGGTCGACAATGGCCTCGTGATCGACCAGTGGAACGACGGTGGTCGCCTGCGTTTGGGTGATGTAAACGGTCTGGGCGGCGGGAATCATACGCTCAAGGTCGAGTACTACGAGGGGAATGGTGCCGCGTATGCGGCGGTATGGTGGGAACGGACCGGTCCCATCGAGGCGTGGCGCGGGGAATACTTCACCAACCCGAACCTGCAGGGGTCACCGTTCCTGGTGCGCAACGACGAGCAGGTCAACTTCGACTGGGGAACCGCCGCGCCGGCACCGGGCATGCCGGCCGACAATTTCTCGGCCCGCTGGCAGCGCGGGCTCGATCTTTCCGAAGGCGCCTACCGTTTCAGTGTGCGTGCCAATGACGGTGTCCGCCTTTGGGTTGACAGCCGGCTGCTGGTCGACCACTGGCAGGGTGGCGATGGCCAGACGACCTACAACGGCGATATTTCCCTGGGCGGCGGCCGCCACACCGTGCGGTTGGAGTACGTCGAAGGCACGGGCAGCGCTTCGGTCCAGCTTGCCTGGACACGGGTTGGCGGCATGCAGACCTACCAGCCGGTCATCTCGGTGTACGAGTTCGACCTGGATCAGTTTGCCGTACAGGGCCGCGGCTGGCCACCCGACATCCCCGTCGAAGTAGCGCTGGCGCAGCAGCGCCCCGGTGGCAGCGACATCGGCCAGTACATCCAGTCGTTCGGCACGATCACAAGCGCACCCGATGGCACTTTCCTGGCACGCTTTGTCAAACCCGGTTTGCCGCTGACCAACCTGTCCATCGTCGCGTTGACCGGCAATTATCAAGTTGTCGCACCCTACTCCCTACGTTAGGCGATCCCGCACAGCCTGGAGAACCGGCGCATGACCGACCTGGATACGACCGCCACGCTGACCCTGCCCGATGCCATCGACCGTTTCCTGGCCGATCCGACGACCGGCACGCGTCACACCGCGCGCACCTATGCGACGGGCCTGAAGCGGCTGCTGGCCTACGTCGCAACCACGGGGCGCGACCCGGCCCAAACCCCGGCCAGCGTGATCGACGTGCAGTTTGCGCTGGACTGGGTAAGCTGGCTCTTGGATGACCAGGTCGTCAGCGAGCGCACGTTGATGACCTACCTGGCAGCGTTTTCGCGTTTCGTGCGTTTTTTGCATACGCGCGCCCTGACCCATATCGACGCCGATGAAGTCCTGCGCTTGCAGAGTGAGCTGCGCCAGGTGCGGCGCGTGCACAAACCGCCGGTGCGCCACCTGCGCCTGCCCTCGGAAGACGATGTCGTCGCCCTCGTCCAGGCCGCGCGCAGTATCCAGGTGGTCGATGGCGATGAACGCGCCGAGCTGCGCCGTCTGCGCGACATCGCCATGTTGGAACTGCTGCGCTCCAGCGGCATCCGCGTCAGCGAGCTGGTGGCCCTGCGCCGGCGCGATATCGAACGGCCGCAAGCCGTGTCGGCGAGCTCAAGTCGAGCCGTGTCGCGCGGCGAAGCCGACACACCGGGGAGCCGCAGCGGCCGCATCCGCGTCATGGGCAAGGGACGCCGCGAACGCTGGGCCTACGCCGATGCCGACGCCTGGGCCGCGCTCAATGCCTATCTGCTGGCGCGCGCGCCGTTCGACGGTGCCACCGGCCGCGCCTTGGGCGGTCTGCCGCTGTTTGCCCGTCACGACCGCCGCGCCGGCAGCGCCATCCTGCCCATGACCACCCGCTCGGTGCAGTACGTCATCGAGCACCTGGCCAACCGGGCCGGCCTGACCGAGCAGATGATCAGCCCGCACAGTCTGCGCCACTACTTCGCCACGCGCGTCCTGCGTGCCACCGGCAACCTGGCGGTCGTGCAGGATCTACTCGACCACCAATCCCCGCAGACGACGCGCATCTACGCCGAAGTCGACGAGCGCGAAAAGGAAGCTGCCCATCAGAAGGCGTTTGGTAAGGGCGAGAAGCCTTGACCCCCCGGGGAGCGGCCCAAAAACGGAACCGGGGTCACTTTTGAGCCACGCAAAACGCGCGATACTGCGTCTGTCCAGGCCGAGGTGTTGAAGGGATCCGGGGGGCCCTTCACCTTCGGTCTGGCATTTTGAACCGCCCATCTGCGCGAAATGTTTGCCTGTACTGTCGATGCGTTTTTCTGTCATTTTGTCTAAATCTCTGGATAGCTATAAAATACGCATAATACGTATTTTATAGCTTGAGAGGCGAGGAACATGGAATCAGTGCGACGCATTCGTAAGACGGACCTGGCGCGCAATACACGGGAAGTGATCAACTCGGTCATGCGTGGCCAGACGGCCCTGATTGAAAGTCATGGCAAAGCCGAAGTGGCGATCATCGACATCGAGGATTACCTGATCCTGCGCGCTGTGATGCGCTACCACGCCCGCCCACCCCACATCAATGTAGAGGCCGGCCTGACCAGAGCCGCGGTCGAGACCGCGCGTGATTTGCAGGGGCGCTACGATCTCGTTCTGGCCCACTACCTGGCTGGTTCGATTAGCCTGGGGCGGGCAGCCGAACTGCTAGACGTGCCCGGTTTCGACCTGCGCACGCGCTTTGTGCGGCTGGACGTGCCGCTGCGCCTGGGACCGGCCACGGTCGAGGATGCGATGGCCGAGGTGGTCGCTGCCGGTTACCGATCGCCGGTGGAGAGTCTGGAAGTATTGTTGCGCGCTGATTCATAGCCCGCTGGTTCTGCACCAGTCCGGGGGGGCGATGCAAGAGAAACGCCAGCCTTGATGAGAGCCGCGATACCTTCGCCGGTAATCTGGCGCCAGTCCTCGGCACCCGGGGCACGTCCATCACCGGTCAGGTACCACGGCTCGCTGAGGCGTAACAGCCCCAGGTGCAGCGACACCGTCAGTGGAATCAAATCGCCTTCGTCGGGAGCCGCGGCTGCGCCGTGGCCGGCGCGCGTCTGAACTTGCGCCTGACCGTCACCGAAAACCCACCATCCCTCGTCCAACGTCACCTGGCCACGCTCCGACTGTGCCTGGCGCACCGCCAGGTCCACCACCCACACCAGATTGGATTTGCTCGACGTATACACCACCACCCCGGGTGGTACCACCACCCCGGGTGGTCCTTCGTCTTCTTCCACCGGCTCCAGGTCCTCGACAGACGTCAGGTCCAGCACCGTCCCTTCCAGGTGATCCGCCGGCACGAGGATGCCGTAATCCCCCGAAAAACGCAGCGCCTGGCGCAGGCCTTCGCGATCACCCAGTTCCTGCACCAGGACCCGCAGGACGTCACGCGTAAACGAGCGAACCGCCGGCGAGTGGTGCAGCGTCAGGTGCAGCAGATTGTCGTGCCCGACGTGCGGCGCCAGCCTGGCGACGAACGTGCGCTGCGCCGCGGCATCCGCCGCGCCGGCGTAATGCAGCTCGACCAGGCGCAGCAGAACGCCGGGATTGGCCAGGAGCGCCTGACCCAGCGAGCCCGGAATAGCCGCGGCCGCCACCAGGTCGTCGACTGCAAAATTGGCGTGCGCCACGATGCGCGGCGGCACAAAGGCCATGCTGCGACGCGGTGCCGGTTGGGCCAACAAAGCGGCAATTTCGGCGCGGCTGGTGTCTGGGTCATCGAAGGCCTTCAGCGGCGCCGGCAGCTCGAGACCAGGGGTGGATGAGAACTGGGGTGTGCGTGCAAATTCCAAGGTATTCCCTCGATCGTTCTGGCGGGCTTATTCCCCTTGCAGCAGCCGGACAAAGCCCCCCGACAGGCGTGCGGCGTCACGCAGGAACAGGGCAAAGGCCGGCCACCAGATCAGGTCGTTGGTCAGAATCGTCAGCCCGAAGGCGGCCGGCAGTTGGCCACTGCCGGCTGACCAGATGAAGCCGATGGGGCCAAGGAGCTTGCCCAGCAGGCCAATCACGATGAAGTGACGGTGGCGGGCCGGAAACCGGGCAACCCACCAATAGGCCGGGGCATACACCAGGACGAACATCCCAACCACCTGCCACAGCGCGGGGTACATTGGGCGCGGCATGCCGATCAGATCGAAGAAGAGGTTGGGAAAAAGAATCGTGACCATACCCCAAACCAGGTTGTACAGCGCAGCTGCATAGAACCAGGGGCGGTAGTGAGCCAGGGTGGTGTCAGAGTTGGGTTCGTGCATGGGCTGGTGGTCCTTCACGCGGGTGTCGTCACAGCTCCGGCTGCAACCTACGGGGTCGATCGCGCCAGGCCGTGCATGTCGTCCTGCAGGCGCGGGTAGAGACCCAGGAAACGCGCGTAGAGGTCGTCGTAGATCGCCTGGCGGGCCGGGTCGGGCTCGGTGGTGGGGCCCAGCTGTACGACCTGCCGGCAGGCGGTGGCCAGGTCAGGATAGACGCCGGCACCCACCCCGGCCAACAGCGCCGCGCCGACACCGGCCTGCTCGTCGAGCAGCGACTGGCGCAGCGGCCGGCCCAGGACGTCAGCCAGGATCTGCCGCCAGACCGGGCTGGCGACCCCACCGCCGGCACCGATCAACTGCTCGACCGGTCCCGCCAATGCCAGGCTGATCTCCAACACCTGGCGCAGTGCCAGCGCCACGCCCTCCATGACTGCCCGCGCCAGGTGACCCCGCCCGTGATAGGCGCTCAAACCAACGAACGCGCCGCGCGCCTGCGGGTCCATGTGCGGCGTGCGCTCGCCGGACAGGTAAGGCAGGAACAGCAGCCCATCCGCCCCCGGCGCCACCACCGCCGCTTCGGCGCTCAGGCGCGCATAGGCGTCGGATTCAGCGGCCAGCCCGGTGACCTGGCGCAGCCAGCGCAGCGCCAGCCCAGCCGACAGGATGGCCCCCAAAACATACCACATCCCCGGCACCGCATGGTTGAAGACGTGCAGACGCGGATCGGTGGGTAGGGTTCCAGCTGTCCCGCCCGGCCGCAGCGGCACAAAGACCTGACCGCCGCTGCCGACCGTGACCGACGCGGCCCCCGGCGCAATCAGACCGTTGCCAATGGCCTGCGCTGGCTGGTCGGCACAGCCGGCGATGACCGGCAGTCCCGCTGGCAGGCCCAAGGCCGCGGCGGCTGGCGCTGACAGCTGACCGGCGACGGTAGTGGAGGCCAATACGGGCGGAAACAGGTGTTGTGGTAGCCCAACCGCGGCCAGAATCTCCTCGGCCCACCGCGCGTGCGTCACGTCGAACACCCCGCTGCCGGCCGCGTCACTGACCTCCGTCGCGATCTCGCCGGTCATGCGCAGGCGAATGGTGTCCTTGGGCAAAACGACCCGGCGCGTACGCGCCAGCAGCTCTGGCTCGTTCTCGGCCAACCACAGCAGCGTGGCACCAAGGAAACCAGGCGCCGGCAGCGTGCCGGTGATCGCGGCATAACGTGCCGGGCCAAATGGGGCGACGAGTCGCGCACATGCGGCCGCGCTGCGCCCATCGGCCCAGATGATCGCGGGATGGACGGGTTGGCCGCGCGCGTCCAGCAGTACGGTGCCGTGCATCTGGCCGCTGAAGCTGACCGCCGCCACGTCGAGCCCTCCAGCCTGTGCCAGCACACGCTGCGTCACAGCGACCACCGCCACCCACCAAGCCTCCGGGTCCTGCTCGGCGCGGTCAGGGGTGGGGCGCTGGATCGGGTACTCCTGTGCGGCGACGGCCAGGGTTTGGGTAGATTGTGAGTCGAAGAGAACGGCTTTGACGCTGGATGTACCGAGATCGAGGCCGAGGAGAAGGGTCATGTTAGTTATGCTGTTCGGCAAGGTCCGTGACACCCAAGCTGGTTGCCCAATCTACAATTCGTTGAAATGCAATCGTCGATGGCTCAAGATTCCGGTGTGCTGAGTTACCTTCTTGCATCCCCCATCTTCCCAAGTCACGCTGCCAGTGCCATTTGACGCGTGGTAAGCACGTCGGTAGGCGACAGCCGGCGTACCTGAGAGGGGGCCAGGGTCAGGAGTGCCCGCGTCGAGCCATCGGGGTTGACAAACTCAACTTCATAAGCCAGGGACGGCGTAGTATAGATTTCGACAACGGCACCTAAGTCGCCGGCCAGGACCTTGTGTTCAGGGAAATTGGCTGCTGCAATGACAGTGTCCAATAGATCCAATTGTGTACCCATATCAATCTACCTTCCTGCGTGCTGCTGGCTCAATGGTCACCAGCTCGGCTCAGTCATCACCCTGCCTGAAAATCCAAACAGTTGTTACTCTACGTGCCGGCCCGTGGGGTCCCTTCAACGATGCCGTAATGGTGTACTTTAGGCCATATCTGATGGTTGTCCAATCTCGGCAGGTTGTGTCAGATGTTGCTCTCGGATGTCCTGCGCCAGACGATGCCAGGTATCAGCCGTATATCCCATCTGACCGAAGAAAGCCGCCTTGAAGCGCCCAGTGACATGCTCGGGGTTCAATGCATAATCACGCAGCTTACGTGGATCAATCCGGGCATTTGTTGCATTCGGCAAGTAGGTTGGCATGCTGGAATTATAACACAGAGGCGAGAAACCCCAAGGGTCTGCAAAATCAACAGCGCACGCCACATGGTTTGATGCAGCGTGCGCTGTTTTGTGATGCTCGTGTTTGGGATAGAGTCAGGGCCAAAGCGACCATTCGCTGATTCGTTGCCCCCATTCGTTGACGGCCTTCGTGCTCCTAATTCGCCACCCCACCCGGCTGCACCGACGTCCCTGTGCCACCCGGCGTCGGTTTGCCCGGCACGATCGTCTGGTGCAGCGTAAAGGCGGTCGACGCCACCTGTTTGCCGCTGGTCGCGACCAGGAAACCGATCTCCGGCGGCAGGTCGGCCGGCAGGGTGTAGGTGGCGCGGAAGCGGCCGCTGGCATCGGTGGTGACCGGATCGAGCGCGACTTGCAGGCTGTCGCTGAACTCACCCGGCCGCGCCACCGTCGCCAGCACCAGCTTGACCGCACTGCGGGCCGGCCAGTTGCTGCCCGTGACCACAAACTGGTCACGTCCGCTGGCCGTCACGGCAATTGCCGGTTTCGGCGCCGGACGGTCCCCCAGGCGCTGCCAGCTGAACTGCACACTCGCGTCACCGTAGAGCTCGCGGTACTCGACTTTGACGTCGTGGTTGCCCCGGGCCAGCGGCAGGTCCGCCGTATAGGTCTTGCTCGTGTCGGCCGTCCACTGGTCGATCAGGGTTTCGCCGTCGATCCAGACCCGGATCCCGTCATCGGCGCGTGCGCTGAAGCGGAACAGACCATCCTCGAAGGGCACGCGGCGTGTCCAGCGCACCGAGAGGTTGTCGGCCGCGACATCGGCCGCCGGCGAGCCGCTGCCCCAGTCGAAGTTGATGGCATCGTCGCCGCGCACCAGGGCCGGTGTATCGTCCAGACCAGGGTTGTTGAAGTATTCACCCTTCCAGCCGCTGATCGGCCCGACCCGCTCCCACCACACGGTGACGAAGGCGTCACCCTTGGCTTCGTAGTATTCGACCTTGACCGTATGGTCGCCGGCGCCGATGCCACGGAAGTCACCGGTGCGCACACCCGCGCCGCCATCGTTCCACTCGTCCACCACCAGCCAGCCATCGACCCAGATGCGCACACCGTCGTCGGAGCGGGCGTAGAAGCGGTAGTCACCCGCCTCGAAAGGCAGCGTGCGCGTCCAGCGCACCGAAAAGTCGTTGGCCGGCAGACCGGGCGCCGGAGCGGCACTGCCCCAGTTGAAGTCGATCTTGCTGTCGTTACGCACCAGGACCGGTGCGGTCGACGGCGTGCGGCTGGGGAAGTACTCCCCCTTCCACTCGGTAATCGACGGCGCCGGCGGCACCAGGCTAAACGTCGCCGCGGCCTGGCTTTGGTAATCCGCCGTATGCGCCACGATGCTGACCTGTGGCAGTGACAGCCAGCGCTCTTCGGCCGGGAAGGCGAAAGCGGTCGTAAAGCGCCCGCTGGCATCGGCCACGGCCTGGGCATAAACGTCACTCGAGGGCGTATTGCCCGGTGCCCCCAGGCTGACGTACACCGTACTGCCGGGCGCCCAGTTGACCCCGCTCACGCTCAGAGCCGTACCCGCCCAACCCTGGAGCGGTGCCAGGGCAATCGCCACCTTGTCCGGTGCCGGCGTGGGCGTCGCGGTGGGCTCGGCTGTCTGCACGACGGGCAGGCTGGCCAGGCTGACGCTGCATTCCAGGTAGGCCGAGGCCACCCAACCCGCAGTGCCGTTGCTCAAGGCCACCTGCACCCAGTCGCTGGCCGCCGTGCGCGCCAGGGGGCGCACGCTGGTCCCATAGGTCACGGCGGTCAGGGATGGAAAGCTGGTGCCCGGTCCGCTGCGCACATTCAAGGCGTCGGCAAGCACCGTGCAGGCCGGATCATCCGGCGCCGGCGACGGCTGGGGTGACGGTGTCACACCGGGAACCGGCGTGGCGCCGGGGCCATCCAGGTTGAACGGTGTAGCCACCCGTGTGCGGTCACTGGCCGCAACCAGGTCATACCCCACACCGGGCTGGCGGTTTTCGACCGACGACCAGGGGTACTGCACGTTGAACGCGCCGCGCGCATTGGCCACCACTGCCCCCAGGTCGATAAACGCCAGGTCAGGGGATGGCGTGCGCGGTTCGAGACGCAGCGTCAGCTCGGTAAAGCCGGACCAGCTGCTGCCCTGGACGCGGAACCCACCCTCAGTGGGGGTCAGGATCAGCTGTGGGGAACCGGCGGGCGTGCCGGGGCCAATTACGCCCGGTGTCGCACCCGGCCCTTCGGCCTGGCCCTGCCAGATCAGGATGCCGCCCAGGAGCAGGCTGACGGTTAAGATGAGTGCTAACAGGGTTATCAGAAAGACTTGAATCAGCGAACGCCGCTGCAAAAAAAAGTCGGACATGGAATGACTTCCTCACCATTATACTGATTGCAGAATCAACTCGTCAGAACCTATCCGAGTAAACGCGGCGAGGCGGCTTTTATGCAGCACCTGCCGGGTTATTCGGATAGGCTCCTAACCGGGCGCCAGCCACACCAGACGTCACGTAGGCAGTTGGCGCAATTCCAGCTTGCGATCAGTATGAAATGAACGATAAATACTCACAAAAAGATCCACTTCACTACCGCCGCGGCAAAATTGGGCAGTCCGCGGGCGATCGTGCTTCAGTGTAACACATCATCGATTGCCGGACATCGGGACAAATCCGCATCTTGTATCCGCCAAATAGCGCAGGATAATAATACAATGACGATCAAAGATCGCGCAAGGCCTTTGGACCACCGTATTGGCGATTCATACGCAGCTGTTCAAGATGAAATGTGAGGTCAGACTATCAGGAAAGATGATTCAGTGGCTCAAGCCGGTTGGGCTGGGAGTAACTGAGTCATGCGAGCCTGTACCGATTCCAGGACGGCGTCTCGCATGAATGTGCTGGCATGCAATATCTCGACACCAATAAGTTCGTTCTTTGCGTTCAATTCAGCAGTGATGTTGGGACTTAGCTCCAGACTCTGCATTTCTGGCTCATCGGTGATCGCCAGATGCAGCACATCCTCGTCAGGAAAATAGATCATGCGTGGCTTATTCATACCTGAACCTTCCAGTCTGTCGAATACCTCAGGATTTGCTCAAGTTGGGCAAGGTCAAAGCCTCTCAAACTTGCTCGATATCTCAGGTACTCTGTCCAAACGATCATTGGTGATAACGCGCCTGCAGAAAGTCTATCCGATCATGGCTCACAAGGTAGACAATGCGGTGTTCCTGCGTGAGACGCCTCGACC
>JAYRNS010000127.1:0-2456 GCA_041912075.1 Anaerolineae bacterium | reverse complement strand
GGGGGCGGGTTGGCAGTTTGGGCGCGGCGTGTTATGATGGGAATGGCTGAGAGGTGGTTGCCTGACCGAAATACAGCGTGGATGAGGAAGAGGCTTCGTATGTCACCGTTGCGACTTGGATTGAATATTGGGTATTCCGGCGCCAAAATCGAGCTACCGTTGGAAATGATCAAAGAAGCGGACCGCCTGGGCGTTTACGTGGTGTGGACAGCCGAATCGTACGGTTCCGATGCGGTGACGCCGCTGGCGTGGATCGGCGCGCTGACGAACCATGTGCGCCTGGGTACGGCCATTATGCAGATGCCGGCGCGCACACCGGCCAACACGGCCATGACGGCGATGACGCTCGATCAACTTTCGGGGGGACGGTTTCTGCTGGGTCTCGGGCTCTCGGGCCCGCAGGTCGTCGAAGGCTGGCACGGGCAGCCCTACGGCAAACCGCTGGGCAAGACGCGCGAATATGTCAGCATCGTGCGTTCGATCCTTAAACGCGAAGCACCGCTGATTCACGACGGCGATAATTACCAGATCCCCTATCGCGGACCGGATGCCACAGGGCTGGGCAAGCCGCTCAAGAGCATCCTGCACGGCCGCGCCGACCTGCCGATCTACCTGGCCGCCATTGGGCCAAAGAATGTCGCGCTGGCGGCCGAAATTGCCGATGGCTGGCTGCCGATCTTCTTTGCCCCCCAGCATTACGACGCGGTGTACCGGCCGCACATCCAAGCCGGTTTTGCCCGCGCCGACCATGGCAAGGGCTACGACCAGTTCGACATCGCACCCACCGTGCCGGTTTCGGTCGGCAAGGACGTCAACAACGCGCGTAACATGGTCAAACCTTTTCTGGCACTGTACATCGGCGGGATGGGTGCCAAAGGCAAAAACTTCTACCACGACCTGGCCTGCCGTTACGGATATGCCGAGGCGGCCGATACCGTACAGGACCTGTACCTGGCCGGCAAGAAGTGGGAGGCCATGGCTGCGATTCCGGATGAACTGGTGGATGACGTGGCGCTGTGTGGCCCCAAGGAGCGCATCGCCGAACGCCTGGCGTTGTGGCGGAACAGCCCGATCACAACCCTGAATATCACCCCGTTCAACATCGAAGGCCTGCGCGTCATGGCCGAGCTGCTGTCGCCAGCATGACAGAATCGGATACGCAGGTTGCGCAAAGCGGTCGCTCGAACTTGACACGGGCAGGGCTATGGTCAAACGCAGCGGCCGTGACCGGTGGTTACTTTGCTTTGTTCTTGACGCTGGGTATTGGTGCCGCCCTGGTCGGTCCCACCCTGCCTGAGCTGGCGGTCAACACACGTGCCCAGTTGAGTGCGATCAGCATCATTTTTTCGACGCGCGCCCTGGGCGGTCTCGTCGGATCGTTTCGCGGTGGCCGGTTCTACGATCGAGTGCCAGGTCACCGGGTCATCGCCGTCATGCTGGTCGTCCTGGGGATCGGCATGGCCCTGGTGCCGGCGCTGCGCCAACTGTGGCTGTTGGCAACGGTGCTTTTCCTTGTCGGTGTGGCCGAAGGCACCCTGCATGTCGGCGGCAATACGCTGCTGCTGTGGGTTCACCGGCAGGGCGCTGCACCATACTTGAATGGACTGCACCTCTTTTTCGGGGTCGGCGCGTTCTTGGGGCCAGCCCTCGTCGCGCTGCTGCTGGCGGCTGGCGCCGGCATCGACGGCGCCTACGCGTCGGTCGCCGTCCTCGGGCTACCGGTGGCGTTTTATCTGCTGCGCCGGCCCAGTCCATCGGCACCCGAAATAAGCCACAATGCCGGCGAGGATCAGGCCGACAAGCAGCTACTGGCCTTGTTCTGCCTCTTTTTCTTCCTTTACGTTGGTTCCGAGGTCAGTTTCAGCAGCTGGATCTACACCTATGCCGTTGCGCAGCAGCTGGCGACGCTCACCACCGCGGCGTACCTGACGTCGGTGTTCTGGGGGACGGTGACGATTGGGCGTCTGGTATCGATACCGCTGACGCTGCGCTGGCGACCGCGACAGATTCTCCTGGTCGACCTGCTGGGCGCGCTGGCGAGTCTGCTGCTGATTCTCGTGGGCGGTAGCAGTGTCGCCGTTTGGCTGGGCACGGCGGGATTTGGCTTGAGTGTGGCGTCGGTGTTTCCCACAACGATGGCGCTGGCCGGGCGACGTATGCCGGTCAGTGGACGGGCTACCGGCTGGTTTTTCGTGGGCGCCAGCCTCGGTGGGATGACCCTGCCCTGGCTGGTGGGCCAGCTCTTCGAGCCGCTGGGTGCCCAGGCAATGATCGTGCTGGTGATGACGGGCATGGTGGGGGCACTGGGTGTGATGGCCGTTCTGGCTCGACGGCCGGTGCGCGCACCCGCCCCAGACAACACGTAGGTCACAGCTCCTGCTGTGACGATCCCCCTACGCGCCGACCGGCGACTATCCGCGGCATGACGCTGCGACGGAGACGTATCGCCGGCATAG
>JAYRNS010000126.1:0-2836 GCA_041912075.1 Anaerolineae bacterium | reverse complement strand
TTCTGGTGGTACGGATGGCGAACCGGGTCATGCGCAAAAAGGAGGCGGCACCACCCGCTGAGCCTGCGCCGGAAGTGCAGCTGTTGACCGAAATCCGGGATCTGCTCAAAGAACGCGGGTAAGGTGTAGACGACCTTCATCGACGCCAACGGGTTATGAACGAGAGACTCAAGGAGATCGTCGCGTTTTTCCAGGCGGTGTTCGCCAATTTCAGTGCGCACCGCGCCCCCCGTCTGGCGGCCGCCCTGGCTTATTACGCCCTCTTTTCGACGGCACCGCTGTTGGTGATTGCCATCGCCATCGCGGGACGCATCGTCGGCCAGTCCGCCGCGCAGGAGGTGATTATCGCCCGGATCACGATTGCACTGGGACCCACCGTGGCGGAAACACTGCAGGAGCTGGTGACCGGCATTTCGCAGCCGCACACCACGATCCTGGCCACGGTCATCAGCACGGTGGTGGTCCTGGTGGGTGCGTCCAACTTTTACGCTGCGCTGCAGGATGCCCTCAATACGATCTGGGAGGCGCATCCGCGCCGCGTCACGGTCAAAACCTTCATGAAGTACCGCGGATTGGCCTTTGCCATGGTGGCGGGGACCGGCTTGGTGCTGATCATCTTCTTGTTTGTGAGTGCCATCATTTCGGGGCTGGCCGGGGTCATCGAGCATCTCATTCCCGGTCTAGTGGATGGTTGGACCGTGTGGACCGTTCTACAGGGTATTGTCTTCTACGGTCTGGCCACGCTCGTGTTTGCGATCATCTTCCGTGTGCTGCCCGATACACGCATCGCCTGGGGTGACGTCTGGTTGGCAGCGGTGATGACCACCCTGCTCTTCACTGCCGGCCGTTTTGTACTCGATCTATACCTGCGCAACAGTACCATCACCTCGCTCTACGGCGCGGCCGGCTCGCTGGTCGCCCTCCTCGTCTTTGTCTACTACATGGCACAGATCATTTTCCTCGGTGCCGAAATCAGCCGCGTCTACGCCGAACGCTACGGCTCCCGGCGCGCGATGTAACCTATTGCGCACTCGATCATCTAAGAGCTTATCCGAATAACCACAACGAGGCGGCTTTATGAGACACATACCGGGTTATTCGGATAAGCTCTAAATCGGTGGTTGAGGGCAAATACCCATCGTGTGAGGAAGATTCGTGGAATTCATCAAACGTTTTTTGGGCAGCGCGACCCCCGGTGTGGGCGCGCAGGATGTGCAGTTGTGGCTGCAGGCCACCGAGCCGCAGCCGTTTGTCCTGGACGTCCGCCAGCCGGACGAGTACCGCAGCGGTCACATCCGCGGCGCCCGGCTCATTCCGCTGTCCGAGCTAAAGCAGCGGGTCAACGAGCTGCCGCGTGACCGCAAGATCGTGTGCGTCTGTCGTTCGGGCAACCGCAGCGACAGTGCCGCGCGGTTGCTGGCCCCGCTGGGCTTCGACGTCGTCAACATGAACGGCGGCATGGTTGCCTGGCAGCGGGCGGGTCTGCCGGTCAAACAGGGCAATGGGCGTTGATGACTGGCCTGCCACTTGAAATCGGGTTGGGTTTTGCCATCGGTCTGTCGCTGGGGCTGTTGGGCGGCGGCGGTTCGATCCTGACGGTGCCGGCGCTCGTATACCTGGTGGGCCAGACCCCACAGGCGGCGATTGCGACATCGCTGGCAATCGTGGGTGCGAACAGTGCGCTGGGCGCCAACTTTCACCGGCTGCAGGGCACGCTCAACTGGCATGTCGCACTGCTCTTTGGTGGCACGGGTATGCTGGTCTCCTACGCCGCGGCCGGTCTGTCTCGTCACTGGTTGAGCCCGGCGCTGCTGATGGTGGCATTTGCTGTGTTGATGATCGTCATCGGTCTGCTGATGCTGCGACCGCCGCCGCAGAGCGCTGGTGAGGTTGCGCTGCAGTGGCCGGTCGTGCTGGCTAGCGGTGCGGGGGTGGGTCTGCTCACCGGTATCCTGGGTGTGGGCGGTGGCTTTTTGATCGTGCCGGCGCTGGTGATGCTGATTGGGCTGCCGATGGCGCAGGCGGTGGGGACGTCGCTGCTGGTGATTGCTATGAACAGCGCGGCCGGTTTCCTGGGCCACCTCGGCGATGGTGCGCTCGACTGGTCGCTGGTCGTGGTGTTTGTGATTGCCGGGCTGGCCGGCACCTTTGCCGGATCCCGGTTGACCCGCCGTTTGCCGGCCACGCGCTTGCGGCGCCTGTTTGCGGTGTTTGTCATCGTGCTCGGTGTGCTGCTGTTGATCGACAACGTGCCGCTACTTGTCTGAGCCAATTTGACCACATAGGCACAAAATTAAACGAGGAAAAGAAACATGTATACGCAGCAATTTTTCGTCGATGGGTTGGGTTGTGCGTCGTATTTGATTGGTTGTGAGAGCCAGGGCGTGGCAGCGGTGATCGATCCTGATCGGGATGTGCAGATGTATCTCGATGCCGCGGCCGCGCGGGGTCTGAAAATCACCCACATCATCGAGACCCACCTGCACGCCGATCACGTGTCGGGCAACACCGACCTGGCCGAACGGACCGGAGCGGCCATCTACCTGCACGAGGCGAGCGGCGCCCGCTTTCCCCACCAGACGCTCAAGGGGGGCAACACCCTCTGGCTGGGCAACGTGCGGCTCGACGTACGTCACACACCGGGCCACACCCCGGAAAGTATCAGCCTGCTGGTCAGCGACACGACACGCGCAGCGGAGCCGTGGATGGTCATGACCGGTGACACGCTCTTCGTGGGTGACATCGGCCGGCCCGACCTGGTGGGGGAAGAAGCGGCGCGTGGCCTGGCGGATGATTTGTATACCAGCCTGTTCGACAACCTGCTCGGGCTGGATGA
>JAYRNS010000125.1:0-4806 GCA_041912075.1 Anaerolineae bacterium | reverse complement strand
GTCAGCGCGGCGCTCAAATGGATCGACATGGTCGACGACACCCGCGGCTGGGCCGTCGGCACCGAGGGCACCATCATCCGCTACTCCACCGAACCACCCACCCCGACGCCCACGCCGACCGCCACTGACACACCAACCCCCACTGACACCCCCACGCCGACGGCCACCGCCACCGCCTCACCGACGCCCACGCCGACGGCGACACCGGCGGTGCGCAGCTGGTATCTGCCGCTGCTGCGCCGTGGAGCGCCTTGATACGATCTGAGGGAAACAGCCAATGCCCAAGCGACCTTACACCGTTGCGACCTACGAAGCCGGTCTCGAACGCATCGTCTTCTTCAGCGATGCGGTGATTGCGATCGCCATCACGCTGCTCGTGCTCGACATCGCCGTACCCGAATTGACGAGCGAAGCAGCGCTCGGTCTGACCCAACAGGTGCTTGCGCTGTGGCCAAAGTTTCTGGGTTACCTGGTCAGCTTTTGGGTCATTGCGCTGTACTGGCTGGCGCATCACCGCTGTTTTCTGTTCATCGAGCGCTACAACCGCCGGCTGATCTATCTCAATTTCCTGTTTCTGATGTTTATCGCCTTTATGCCGTTCCCCACCAGCCTGTTGTTCAACCATCCCACGCAGGCGGCGTCGGTCGCCCTCTACGCCGGCACCGCCGCCGGGATGGGGCTGTCACTGGCCGCCGTATGGCTGTACGCCGAGCGTCACCGCTTCATCCCCACTGACATGCCCGCACCCGTCGTGCGCGACATTCGTCTCAACCTCCTGCTGCCCCCGCTGGTATTTCTCCTCTCGGCAGTCGTGGCGCTGTTCAATTCCGACCTGGCGATGTTCCTGTGGTTCCTGTTGATCCCGGTTTACCTGTTCCGACGCCACACCGAAGCAGAGCTGCTCAGTGAAGAATCTGTATAAAAGGTGACAACCAATGCCCACTCCCTACTCCTTACTCCCTACTCCCTACTCCGTACTCCGTACTCCCTCCCTCCTCCTCACCGACCTCCACAAATCCTTCGGCGACGTCCAGGCTGTGCGCGGTGTCAGCTTTGCCGTGCAGCAGGGCGAGATCTTCAGCCTGCTGGGCCCCAATGGTGCCGGCAAAAGTACCACGATCTCGATGCTTGCCGGTCTGCTGCGCCCCGACCAGGGCAGCGCCAGCATCATGGGGCACTCGATCGTCGACGACCCCGCCGGGGCCAAAGCCGCCATCGGTGTCGTGCCACAGGAGATCGCACTGTACGAAGACCTGACGGCCCGCGAAAACCTGGAGTTCTGGGGCAAGATGTACGGTCTGCGTGGGGCGCCGCTCAAACAGCGGGTCGACGAGGTGCTCGAACTGGTCGAACTGGGCGACCGCCAGAAGGACCGCGTGAGCAAATTTTCCGGCGGGATGAAGCGCCGCCTCAACATCGCCGTCGCCCTGCTCCACCGCCCACCGGTGCTCATCCTCGACGAACCCACCGTCGGCATCGACCCGCAGAGCCGGCGGCACATCCTCGACGGCGTGTTGAATTTCAACCGCCAGGGCACGACCGTGCTCTACACGACCCACTACATGGAAGAGGCCCAGGAGCTCTCGCACCACATCGCGATCATGGACCACGGCCAGATCATCGCCCTGGGTACGCACGACGAGCTGGTGCAGATCGTCGGCGAGCAGGACCGCATCGACTTTCAGTGGGACTCACCTCCCGCTGGACTGCTGGAACAGTGGCGGGCGCTCGAGGGCGTCGACCAGGTCACCGCAACCGACGGCGCGGTCAGTGTCCTCGTCGACGACAGCAACGTCGTGCTGCCGCGCCTCTTTGCCGCCGCCACCACCGCCGGCATGCACATCTCGTCGGTCACGATCCGCGAGCCGAACCTGGAGACCGTCTTCCTCCATCTGACCGGCCGCGCGCTCCGGGAATAGGATATGCAATTACTGGATATCACACGCAAGGACCTGCTGCAGGCGATGCGCAGCCTGTCGGCGATTATGTTCATGTTCGTGGTACCGGTCCTGGTGACGGTGCTGTTCTTCTTTATGTTCGGCGGTGGCGGTGGCAGTGAGTTCACCGTGTCGCGCACGACGGTCGTGATCGTCAACCTGGACCAGGGCAGCATGCCGGCGCAGACTGGCGGACTGCCTACCCTGTCCGGCGACCTTGGCGCCGAGCTGCGCGACGCCACTTCGCTGGGTGACGCGCTGGCGAAGCTTCTCCAGAGCAGCCGCTTCAGCGACTTGCTACAAACCAGCACGGTCACCACCGGCGCAGCAGCCCGCGCCGCGGTCGATGCGCAGCAAGCAGCCGTCGCCGTCATCATCCCACCTGACTTTTCTGCTGCCCTGGCCGGCGGCGAAACTGCGACGGCCGTCGAAGTCTACCGTGACCCCACGCTCACCCTGGGACCCTCGATCGTCGAATCACTCGTACGCCAGACGGTCGACCGGTTCGTGGCCAGCACGATCGGCACCCGTGTCGTGCTCGAACAGGCCGCCCAGGCCGGTGTCCCCATTACCGACGCGCTGATCGATCGCGTGGTCGACCAGCACACCGCGGCCGCGGCCGTGCAGGGCAACCAGGATGACGGTCTTTCTAACCTGGTCACCTTACAGGAGCCGCCCGGCGTCAACGTTGGCGAGAACTTTCTGGCCGAGCTGCTCGGCGCCGTGCTCAGCGGGATGATGGTCTTTTTTGTCTTCTTCACCGGCGCTTCCACGATCGAAACGATCCTGGTCGAATCGGAAAAGGGCACCCTGCAGCGTCTCTTCACCACACCGGTGCCGCGCCCCATTATCCTGGGTGGCAAAGGGCTGGGCACACTGATCACGCTGCTGGTGCAGGTCACGGTGTTGATGACCTTTGGTGTGATCGTGTTCCACATCGACTGGGGTCAGCCGCTGCCCGTGGCCCTGGCGGCCGGCGCGCTGATTGTTCTGGCCACGGCCACCGGGCTGTTTCTGGTCTCATTTCTGCAAACGACCCGCCAAAGCGGTGTCATCTTCGGTGGCCTGCTGACGCTGACCGGCATGCTGGGCATGATTCCGGTCTTCGCCGGCGGGGTCTCGGCCTCATCGCTGGTCAACGTGATCGCCCTGCTCGTCCCGCAGGGCTGGGCCATCCGTGCCCTATCGATCGCCCGCGAAGGTGGCAGCGTGCCCGATCTGCTGCCCACCCTGGCTGTCATCGCCTTGTGGACTGCGATCTTCGCCGCCATCGGCCTGCGCCGTCTACAACAAAGGTTCGCTTGAACGCAGAGACCACGGAGACACCAAGAGACACAGAAAAGACCTCTGTGCCCTCTGCGTTCTCCGTGGCCCAATACAGGAGACACACCATGCGACTGCTGGACCTGGCCCTCAACGATCTACGCCAGATCGCGCGTGACCGCAAATCGGCCTTTTTCCTGCTGATCATGCCGCTGGCATTCACGGTGCTGCTTGGCCTCGCCTTCGGCGGGTCTCCGGCGGGTGACCATACGGACTCGCGCCTGCCGGTGGGCGTGCTGGACCAGGACAGCAGCGACATGAGCGGCCGGCTAACCAGCCTGCTGGCCGGCTCGGCCGTCGTACGTCTCGAAACCGTTACGACGACACCGGACGAGCTGGCCAACCGGGTGGGCAGCAATACGCTCGCGGCAGGGCTGATCATCCCGAATGGTTATGCTGCATCACTGCGTGCGGGTCCACCACAGCCGGTGACCCTGGTTGCGGACCGCGGTGGTTCGACCAGCTTTGCCGTACAGGGCGAGGTCAACGCCGCGGTCCGGCGCATGGACGCCGCGGCCAACACCGCGCGCATCGGTGTCGAGACCCTGCACCAATCGGCGGCGCAGTGGGATGAACAGGCTGGGCGGGTAGCATTCGACACGGCGTTCGACCGTGCGCTGGCCGCGTGGGCCGTGCCGCCCGTCACGACGGCCGGCGTGGCCGGCCGCGCGGGGCAGGAGGAACCCAGCCCGCGCCTGGATAATGCCTTTGCCCAGTCCTCGCCCGGCATGATGGTCCAGTTTGCCATCGCCGGCCTGCTGTCGGCCGCAGGTGTCCTGGTGGCCGAGCGCCGCAGCCGCTGTCTGCCGCGCCTGCTGACCACGAACATGTCACGCGTCCAGATTCTGGGCGGGCACTTCCTGGCCATGTTCGCCATCATTTTTGGCCAGCTGCTGCTGCTGGCGGTGTTTGGCCAGCTCATTCTGGGCTTGCCCTACACCAACGCGCCCCTGGCGACGCTGCTGCTGGTCGCGGCCACAGCTCTGTTTGCCGCCAGCCTGGGTTTGCTGATCGGCGCTGTGGCCAAGAGCCAGGAGCAGGTCATCATCTTCTCGCTGCTGCCGATGTTTGTCCTGGCCGGGCTGGGCGGTGCCTGGGTGCCGCTCGAGTTTACGCCGGCGGCATTTCAGAAGATCGCTCACCTGACGCCGCTGGCGTGGGCGATGGAAGGTCTGCAGGATATCATCGTACGCGGGCAAGGGCTGCCCGCGGTGCTGCCGGCGCTGGCCGTGCTGCTCGCCTATGCGCTGGCGCTGCTTATCCTGGCCGTCTGGCGTTTTCGCTTCGAATAAGCACACGAACGCACGTCGATTACGTAGGTCACAGCTCCTGCTGTGACTACTGCCGTAGCCCACGTACACCCTCACAACGGCGAGACATAATCGCAGCCACGCGGTGTGTTTCGGCGAACGTCTGCGGGTCGAGGTTGTCGTCACAGCGGAGCTGTGACCTACGGTGTGGCAGGTCAGCCCGTCGTTGATCGAATCGGTCGCCACAGTTATGTAGGTCACAGCTCCTGCTGTGACTTCTTCCGCGGCCCAAGTGC
>JAYRNS010000124.1:0-2110 GCA_041912075.1 Anaerolineae bacterium | reverse complement strand
GTCGAGGACGCCGCCCAGCGCTACTGGAACAGCCGCGACGCCTACCGTGTGACCGAGGACCCGTCGCGCGAGAAGTTCTACGCCTGCTCGATGCTGCCCTATCCCAGCGGCAAGCTGCACATGGGCCATGTGCGCAACTACACCATCAACGACATGCTCACGCGCTACCTGCGCATGAACGGCCACAACGTGCTGATGCCCATGGGCTGGGACGCCTTCGGCCTGCCGGCCGAGAACGCCGCGCTGAAAAATGGCGTGCCGCCAGCGAAATGGACCTACGAGAACATCGCCTACATGAAGCAGCAGATGCAGGCGATGGGCCTGGCCATCGACTGGAGCCGCGAAGTGGCCACCTGCGACCCCAGCTACTACAAGTGGAACCAGTGGCTGTTCCTGAAGATGCTGGAAAAAGGCATCGCCTATCGCAAGACCCAGGTCGTCAACTGGGATCCGGTGGACCAGACGGTGCTGGCCAACGAACAGGTCATCGACGGCAAGGGCTGGCGCACCGGCGCGGTGGTGGAAAAGCGCGAAATCCCCGGCTACTACCTCAAGATCACCGACTACGCCCAGGAGCTGCTGGACCATGTGCAGATGGGCAACCCGCGGGCCACGCTGAACGGCTGGCCCGACAGGGTGCGCCTGATGCAGGAGAACTGGATCGGCAAGTCCGAGGGCGTGCGCTTCGCATTCACCCACGACATCCGTGGCAGCGACGGCCAGCTGATCGGCGACGGGCGCATGTACGTCTTCACCACGCGCGCCGACACCATCATGGGCGTGACCTTCTGCGCGGTGGCACCCGAGCATCCGCTGGCCACCCACGCGGCCCGGACCAACCGCGCGCTGGCGGCCTTCATCGACGAATGCCGCAGCGGTGGCACCACCGAGGCCGAACTCGCCACGCAGGAAAAGAAGGGCATGGCCACCGGTCTGCAGGTGATCCATCCGCTGACCGGCAAGCCGGTCGACCTGTGGGTGGGCAACTACGTGTTGATGAGCTATGGCGACGGCGCGGTGATGGGCGTGCCGGCGCACGACGAACGCGACTTCGCCTTTGCCCTCAAGTACGGCCTGCGCATCGTGCAGGTTGTCCATGTCGATGGCCTGCACTACGACTACCACCAATGGAACGACTGGTACGCGGACAAGCAGCGCGGCGTCACGATCAATTCCGATGTGTTCAGTGGCCTGTCGTACCAGGAGGCGGTGCATGCGGTCGCCCACGCGCTGGCCCGAGAGGGACTGGGTGAGCGCAAGACCACCTGGCGCCTGCGCGACTGGGGCATCAGCCGCCAGCGCTACTGGGGCACGCCGATCCCGATCATCCACTGCGCGGAACACGACGCGGTGCCGGTGCCCGAGAAGGACCTGCCCGTCGTTCTGCCGCAGGATTGCATCCCCGACGGCTCCGGCAACCCGCTGCACAAGCACGAAGGCTTCCACGCCGGTGTGACCTGTCCGGTGTGCGGCAAGCCGTCCCGGCGCGAGACCGACACCATGGACACCTTCGTCGATTCGTCGTGGTACTTCATGCGCTACTGTGACCCGACGAACGACCAAGCCATGGTGGCCGGCGGCGCCGACTACTGGATGCCCATGGACCAGTACATCGGCGGCATTGAACACGCCATCCTGCACCTGCTGTATGCCCGCTTCTGGACCAAGGTCATGCGCGACCTGGGGCTGGTGAAGGTGGATGAGCCGTTCACCAAGCTGCTGACGCAGGGCATGGTGCTGAACCACATCTACTCGCGCAAAGGCGACAAGGGCGGCATCGAATACTTCTGGCCCCAGGAGGTCGAGGATGTTCTGGACGCCGGCGGCAAGGTTGTCGGCGCGAAGCTGAAGCAAGCCAAGGGTGATCTGCCTGCCGGCACGCCCATCGACTACGAGGGCGTGGGCACCATGTCCAAGTCCAAGAACACCGGTGTCGACCCGCAGGACCTGATCGAGAAGTATGGCGCCGACACCGCGCGCCTGTACACCATGTTCACCGCACCGCCCGAGGCCACGCTGGAATGGAATGACGCGGCGGTGGAAGGCAGCTACCGCTTCCTGCGCCGGGTGTGGAATTTCGGTACCAAATTGAATGCTACAAATAGTGTAG
>JAYRNS010000123.1:0-3496 GCA_041912075.1 Anaerolineae bacterium | reverse complement strand
CCCAACCCCCAACCCCCGCCCCCTACTCCCTACTCCCTCCGCATCACCATCGCCCGCATCGACGTCCGCGTCACCACGCCCCCAGCCGCAACCAGCACCCCACGCGGACCGGCGCGACCGACGGTGTCACTCGACGACTATTTGAACGGCAGCGGGAGCCCGCCATGAGCAATTACCTGGCCATCGCTGCCGTCACCATGACGCTGCGCGACCTCCTGGAAAAAGAGGCCCAAGAAATCGTTTCAGGGGCGAAAGTGACCACCCTGCGCCCCGAAAAGGCGGCCGACGGGGCCGCCAGCCGCAAGGGTGCCAACCTCTTTCTCTACCAGGTCACACCCAACGCGGCCTGGCGCAACCAGGAGCTGATGACCCATCGACGGGACGTGAGCGGCCCCGACAACCGCCCCCGTGAGATCGTGGGCAAAAGCCAGCCGGTCGCGCTCAACCTGCAGTACTTGCTGTCGTTCTACGGGGATGAAAATACGCTCGAGCCGCAGCGGCTGCTCGGCAACGCGGTGGCGACCTTGCAGCGCCAGGCCCGTTTGCCAGCCGAGCGCATTGCGCAGGCCATCAAAGATCATGATTTCTTGCGGGGCCAGGATCCGGATACCAAAACCGGCCTGCCAGCCGAAAGCTACCTGGACTTTCAGGCAAAATACATCGAGCAGGTGCGGCTGACACCGATTTCACTCAATCTCGAAGAGCTCTCCAAGCTCTGGTCGGTCTTCTTCCAGGTGCCCTACACGCTGTCGGTGGCCTACGAAGCCTCGGTCGTGCTGATCGAGCCGCGACCACCGCGTGAGGGGCGTGTCGTGCTAGAGCCGCCCCAACCGGTCGTTGGGCCAGAGGTGCCCCAACCATGAACCGTCCGCCTACCAGTGATTGGACCCTGGCCAACCAGCAGCACCTACTGGCCGATCTGGCTATGATCCGCCGCGCGCTCGCGCGACACGCCAGTGACGTACCGGCGGCATCGGCATTCGTGACCGATGACCAGCCGCTGCCCCCACCCATGCCCGAGGGCGCACCGGCCGCGTTGGACACCCTGGCGGCCCTGTTTGGTCTTTCACCCTTCGAGCGCGCCATCGTCGTGCTCTGTGCCGGCATCGAACTCGATGCCACGTTTGCGCCGCTGTGCGCCGCCGCCCAGGGTGACCCGCAGCGCACCTACCCCACCTTTAGCCTGGCCCTGGCCGCCCTGCCCAACCCCGTCTGGTCGGCGCTGCTGCCAACCAGCCCTCTGCGTCATTGGCAGCTGATCCACGTCGAGCCAGGACGCAGCCTGGTCTACAGTCCACTGCGTCTCGACGAGCGCATTGTACATTATCTGACCGGTCTCGATTACCTGGACACCCGGCTGGCCAGCCTGGTGCAGCCCGTGTCCCTGCCGGCCGACCTGGCACCCTCCCAGGCAGCCCTGGCCCAGGAATTGGCTGCAACCTGGGCCCACCTGGCGGACACGTCAGCGCCCGAGGCGACCGGCGCCGATGCCTGGCCAGTTCTGCAGCTAACCGGCGCGGTGCGCGGTGACAAACGCGCCCTGGCTGCCGTGGCCTGTGCACAGCTCGGTTTGCGGCTGTATGCGCTGCCGTCCGCCGCCCTGCCCACCACAGCGGGTGAACTGGAACTGCTCCTGCGCCTCTGGCAGCGTGAGGCGCTGTTGAGTGGCGCGGCCCTCTTGCTGGATGCTGAGGAGCCAAACCACAGTGATCCCGTGCAACAAGCTGCCCTGGCCCGCACCGTCGAAGCTGGACCCGAGCTCCTGTTTCTCGCCACGCGTGAACGGCAGGGCCCCTGGGCCCGCCCCGTCTTGACTTTCGATGTGCGGCGCCCTGCCACGCTGGAACGCCGACAGCTGTGGGAATCGGTCCTGGGCGACCAGGCCGCGACACTCAACGGACAGCTCGACCGTCTGGTAGCCCAATTCGACCTGGACCGGGCCACGATGACCAGCGCCTGGTCAGGTGCACGCGGTCATCTGGCGGCCAGCGGCCAGCCGGCAACGGCCGATACCACGGCGGCGGTGCTGTGGGACGTCTGCCGCATCCAGGCCCGCCCGCAGCTGGACGACCTGGCACAGCGCATTGATCCGGTGGCCACGTGGGATGACCTGGTGCTGCCTGAGACGTCGCGTGAGGTGCTGCGCGAGGTCGCCATGCACGTCCGCCAGCGCACCCTGGTGTACGAGACCTGGGGGTTTGCCGGCAAGGGTCAGCGCGGGTTGGGTATCAGTGCGCTCTTTGCCGGGCTCAGCGGCACCGGCAAGACGATGGCGGCTGAGGTGTTGGCCAACGAGCTGCGCCTCGATCTCTACCGCATCGATTTGAGTGCGGTTGTCAGCAAATACATCGGCGAAACCGAAAAGAACCTGCGGCGCGTGTTCGACGCGGCTGAAGCCGGCGGCACCATCCTGCTTTTCGACGAGGCTGATGCCTTGTTCGGTAAACGCAGCGAGGTCAAGGACAGCCACGACCGCTACGCCAACATCGAAGTCGGTTATCTTTTGCAGCGTATGGAGTCCTACCGCGGTCTGGCGATCCTGACCACCAACCTCAAAGAGTCGTTGGACGACGCTTTTCTACGCCGCATTCGATTCATCGTACATTTCCCATTTCCCGATGCGGCGCAGCGCGCCGAAATCTGGCGGCGCGTCTGGCCGGCGGCCACCCCGCGTGAGAGGCTCGACCCCATACGCCTGGCCTCACTCAACGTGGCCGGCGGCAACATCCGCAACATTGCCCTGCACGCCGCTTTTTTGGCCGCCGAGGCAGCCGAGCCGGTGCGTATGCACCATCTGCTGCGCGCCGCGCGGCGCGAGTACAGCAAGCTGGAGCGGCCGCTGCCCGAGGCTGAGATTCGAGGGTGGGTATGAGCACGTCTGAGATCGAACTGACGATCGAGCGCATCGTGCTGCACGACCTGCCAGCCGTGCCCAGGCACCGTCTGGTGAGTGCCATCGAAGAGGCTCTGCTGCACTTGCTGGCCACGCACGATCTGCCGGCGATACTGGCGACCGAACCGGTCAACCTTGGGGCTGCCACCATCGAAGTGAGGCCAGGCACCAGTGTCGACGCCATGGCCGCGCAGATCGCCCAGTCGATCGCGACCAGCCTACGGGCCGGTATGGAAGGCGTGCCATCTGGCGCAGCACCCAGAGGGGCGCAATTTTACAGCCAGGCCCATCCATCTGAAAGTGCGCAAGGAAGGTGACAGTCTCGATGCCAGGCGTGCAGCAGACCCTATCGCAGACCCAGGCGCGTACGCCCACACCCGACCGGTCGACGTTCGGCAGGACTGTGCGCGCGCCGGATCCGGGCCATGCCAGCGGCGCACCTGACCTGTCCCTCAACCCGACGCCCTTGGTGAATGCCCTGCGCCTGGGACACAACCTGGCACACGTGGCCGTCGATCAGAAGCCCGCTGTGTTCGTACAGCGTTACACCGACGTCAAGGCGGCGTACGACCACCCCAACCGCCCCCAAGACGAGCAGTCGTG
>JAYRNS010000122.1:0-3795 GCA_041912075.1 Anaerolineae bacterium | reverse complement strand
CGGCGGATCGCATCACGGCGGCTGAATATGCGACGGCGGTGGGCCGCGCGTGGGAGGCAGTGACCGGCGAGGGTGAGCATACGGTGCAGGTGGCGGTCGGCCTGCTCGGGGCCGACCCCACGATCATGCAGCGTCTGCAACACGCCGAAGATCAGGCACTGCTGCTCGCCGACTTGCAGCGCCGGCTGGCGGCGTTGGAGCAGGCAGCAGGAAATACCCAGCCGTAGCCAGGTTGCCACGTCCTGATCGAGTTGTTTCACTGCCAGGGCACAGAGACTGCTGGTGGTGCCCATCTGTCGTTGCGGTCTTTGTGCTTTGGCGGTTACCTTCAGGCACGCGGTTCACCGCTGGGGCCGTGAAGCTTCTATTCCCAGGGCAAACAGCAAAGCGCTTTCTGCCTGCGACATCTTGTTCCGAGATAAGGACGTAATAAGGGTGCTTAGCCTGGACTTTGGCACCGTCTGTAGGTTGTACAGGTTGACGACACCGGTCTCCGGCAGCCCATCCTCCGGTCCTACAGGGACTTCCGACGGCACGCGACGAATGGTCGTCGTAATCGGCGCAACTGTCAGTGCGTTGAGATAACCGATGGCGGAGTTGCGCGTCAGGATGACCACTGGCCGGCGCCTATCTGGAGGTGGAAACTCGACCCAGTACACGTCACCGCGCTTCATGCATCCCCCCAGTCTTGGAGGGCTTCCCATGGGGTAACCTCACTGAGGTCTGATGGCTGGCGGGCATAACCCGCGGCGTCTTCTTCCTCCAACTGCTGGAGGTGCAGCTGCTGCAGCGCGTCCTCGTAGGCCCGTCGCGTAAATGCTGAGCGCGTGATTTCGAGTTCGTCTGCTGCCTGGTCAACGCGCTGCAGGAGCTCTTCAGGCAGCGTGATCTGGATTGTTCTCAACATGATTACCCTCTATATTATCGCTATCGATGTCCACATTATAGGCCGCTGGTGGGACCTGTCAAGAATTCGCGAGCGCCCACCGACGACACACTCGGCCGTTTATTGCTTTCCTGGCGCGCATTGCGTCTTGGCGGCAATTTTGTCTAGGAGGATGCGATGGACCGAACACATGTAATGGAACTGGTGCGATCGTACCAGGTGGGTGAGATGAGCCGGCGCGATTTTCTGGTGCGCGCCAGCGTAGCCCTGGGCAGTGTGACCCTGGCCAACACGGTGCTGGCGGCGTGTCTGCCGGTGACGGGACCGACGGCACCGGTGGTCGTGGCCACGTTGCCCCCGCCGACCTCTGTGCCGCAGGAAGTGACACCGGGCGTGCTGGCGCAGATGGTCAGCTATCCCGATGGCCAGGGCGGCACGCTGACAGGCTACCTGGCGCGGCCGGCCGGTGAAGGACCCTGGCCGGCGGTGATCGTCATCCAGGAGTGGTGGGGGTTGAACGAGCACATCCAGGACGTCACCCGCCGGTTGGCGGCCGAGGGATTCGTGGCCCTGGCGCCGGATTTGTACCACGGCCAGGTGGTGAGCGAGCCGAACGAGGCGCGCAAGCTGGTGATGCAGCTGGACATCGACACGGCGGTCAGCGAGATCCAGCGCGCGGTCGACTATCTGTTGAGCCAGCCCCAGGTGGGCGGGGAGACAGTCGGCGTCACCGGTTTCTGCATGGGCGGTGGGTTGACCCTGATGACCGCGCTGGCGGAGCCGCGCGTTGGGGCGGCGGTGCCCTGGTATGGCCAGACGCTGACGGCCACGCAGGCCGCGCGGGTCAAGGCCCCCGTGCAGGGGCACTACGGCAGCCTGGACGGGGGGATTCCGGTGGCGGCGGTGCGGGTGATGGGTGAGGCGCTGACGGCGGCCGGCGTGCCGAACGAGATGCACGTCTACGAAGGGGCGCAGCACGCCTTCTTCAACGACACGCGGCCAAGTTACAACCCCGAAGCGGCACAGCTGGCGTGGACGCGGATGGTGGACTGGTTCCGGAAGTATTTGAAGGGGTGAGCGGCGGCCGCCTGTATGCAAAGTGACCGGCACCGTGTCTCGTTGGGCATGGCAGCGCACGGAGGCGTGTCTCGGGATGACCAGGTGCCGGTCACTTTGCAGGAATTCCTAATGTAGCCAACCATCTTAACCGTAAAGGGCACAAAGAACGCAAAGAATCGCTTGTTTGGTTGGTTTCGTACCGCGGCTTTGCGTACTATGCGTCCTACATGGTTGAGGCTGCGCCACTTTTGGAATGGCTGGTCACGTTGAACCATACGAAGCTGAGGAGGTCATCGATGATGACCCTCTCGTGGTTAGAGCAGGAAAAGATCGCTACGCGGCGTACGCCATCTGATAGTCGTCTATGCTGTCAAATCGCATCAGCGCGTTCGCGTGATCACCGCTCGTGACTTGACGAGCGCAGAGAAGAAACGCCTGAGGCAGTGGAGAGATTGATATGCCCAAATTGCCCAAGTTCAAGAACGACCAGGAAGCTGCAGATTGCTTCGACGCGCACGACACGAATGAGTACATGGGCGATCTGGAGCAAGTATCGGAACCGCCAGCCGTTGTGCGCACCCAGTTTCCGGTGAAGCCAGTGGACCTGCGCATGCGCACCGATTTCCTGGAGGCCATTCAGAAAGTGGCCGAGCGCCAAGGGATTCCCTATCAGACGCTCGTGCAGCGCTGGCTGATGGACAAGCTGCGGCAAGAAGCGCCCGATTTGGTCGCGCCTTAATTCGGTGGACGGCAGTGCGAAACCCGAAGCGGCCTGGATCGTGGCCCAAACATGCGACAAACCCTGCTCCGATTTGACGAAACCGCCCGGTGACGCTAGAATCCAACTCGCACGATAGGCTGCCCTTACCTTTATGCCACTTCAGATGGCTGGTGTTTACTTACTCGCTGGTACTTCGATACCGCACTGCGAGAAAACGGGGCGGCCTATTGTGTTGGTAGGGGAATGTCATCATGGCCCGAACCCTGGACCGTATCCTCGTCGTGGACGTCGAGTCCACCTGTTGGGCCGGCGAGCCACCGCCCGGTGAGATGAGCGAAATCATCGAGATCGGCCTCTGCCTGGTCGACGTCGCCACGCTGACGCGCGTCGAGCGGCACTCCATTCTGGTCCGCCCAACCTGCTCGACGGTCAGCACTTACTGTACCCAGCTCACCACCCTGACCCAAGACGACGTCGACGCCGGCATTCCGCTGGCCGATGCCTGCCGGCAACTCGACCAGCAGCACAAGTCACGCCAACGCCTCTTCGCCAGTTACGGTGACTACGATCGTGTGCAGTTTGAGCGCAACTGCGCTGCGTTCGGTATCGCCTATCCCTTCGGTCCGACGCATCTCAACGTCAAGAACCTGGCTGCAGTCAGTCACGGCTGGTCGCGCGAAGTGGGGATGGCCGAGGCGCTGCGCCGCGTTCGGCTGCCCCTCGAAGGCACCCATCATCGCGGTGGTGACGATGCCTGGAACATCGCCGGGCTGTTGTGTCGACTCTTGCGGTGTATCCGTAGTGCTTGAGATACCAGGCCTTCTATGGTTAGGGACCTCGCATCTCGGAAGGGCCCGCGCGCCGGTGACCGGCACCTGCCCGCGGTGCCGCCTGGCCAGCAGGCGCAAGAGACTGGACGAGGTGACGGTGCCGGTCACCTGAACGCAAAGTGACCGGCACCGTATCCGGTAGAGCAAGGCAGCGGACGGGGGTGTGTCTCGGGGTGACCAGGTGCCGGTCACATCGAGGTTGCTTGCGTAGGGAGTCCGGCGTGGTTTCGGTGGGTGTGGCAGACCCATGACGGCGAGAGGTGCGCGGCGGTGACCGGCACCTGCGTGCGACACCACCT
>JAYRNS010000121.1:0-2377 GCA_041912075.1 Anaerolineae bacterium | reverse complement strand
TGCGTATGGATGGGGGCCGTCGGCGAATTCTTGTTACGGGTGCGCGAAAATGGAGGGCGGCAGCATATCTGGCGCCCTCCATTTTCGGTGGCGTGTAGACTTACACCAGCCCGAGGACGATCTTTCCGACGGTGGTGCGCACGACGTCCAGCACCGGGTGCAGGGAGAGTGTTTTGGCATCGCGGAAGTATCGTTCCAGGGGAAAATCGCGGGCACTGCCGTAGCGGCCGTGCAGGGTAATCGCCTTGCTCGTGACGTCGACTGCTAGTGGTTCGCTGAAGACTGCGGCCGACAGCATCAACCGGGGATTGAAGGTGCCGGCGGGTAGTACGGCGCGGTGCGTCAGCAGCCGTGCCGTTTCGACGGCGATGGCCCTGTCGGCGATGGTAGCCTGCACCTGTTCCAGATGAGCCACGGTGCGCGGTTCGTCGATGGTGCGGCTTTTCGTATAGGCAATGCTGGCATCGAGGGCGGCCTGGGCGATGCCCACCGCCATGGCGGCCTGACCAATGCACACCATGGCCGCAAACGGCGGTACCAGTTTGGCGCCTTCCCCTTCCTTGCCCAGGAGCTGTGACGCCGGCACACGGCAATCGTCGATGACAATGTCACCGGCCGGTGTGGCGCGCAGACCGAGCTTGTTTTCGTGAGCACCGAAGGACAGCCCGGGGGTGTCCTTTTCCAGGAGGAAAGCCGAGATGCCCGCCGGCCCCTTGCCTGGCTCGGTCCTGGCCAACACGACGTAGACACCGGCCTCACCGGCATTCGATATGAAGTCCTTGCTGCCATGCAGCACGTATAGATCGTTTTCGCGGGTGGCCCGGCTGCGCAGGGTCAGTGCCCAATTCGCGCCACTGTCGGTTTCCGTGATTGCCATCGCACCCAGCGTCTCGCCACGCGCCATCGCCGGCAGATACCTTTGTTTTTGTTCCTCAGTTCCGAAGGTAGCGATCAAAAAGGCGACGGTGCTGCTTTTGACATAAATCGAAGCCACCGACGCCGATGCCATGGCGATTTCTTCGACCGCCAGAAGATAGTCGAGGCGCTCACCGCCCGCACCGCCGTACATGGCGGGGATGAGGATACCAAACAGACCTGCACGTGCCATCTGGTCGATGATCTCGGCCGGAAAACGACGTGTTTCGTCGATCTCTCCCGCCAGTGGGAGGATTTCGCGTACGGCCAGCTCGTGGGCCAGTTTTTTTGTCATCAACTGGACTTCGCTAAGCTCTACCAACATGTGGAAATCACCTTCTCTTGTCAAATCCATCGACTCGCACGTCGATGCTTTGGCTGACCTGAACTGGCACCAGTATCGCGCCAAAAAACGTCCCATACAAGCACGTAGCTCATAAAGACAATTAAGAATTAGTGGTGGAATTTGGACTGCTATGACAGGTGGTCGGTCAGAAGAGACGGCTGAAACGAGGGTTCAGCACTGCTGGCTACGGCGAGATCAAGCACATTGAGCTGTAAGCTGCGGTTGCCGTTGTAGGTGTTGGCTTCCAGGTTGAAAACCACATCGATCCGGTTGCGCAGACGGGACAGCCAGGCACCCTGCCGAAACGCGATGGCATCACGTGTCGTCCAGCCATCACTCAGCTTGAGCTTGAGGTGCGCACCATCGCTGCCCACCGTGCGTGCCTCGACAACCTGGCAGCTGCGAGCGAGCAGTGCCGGGGTCGGGTTGTCTTCGCCACAGGGTTCGAGCTGTCGCAACAGACCGTACAGACCCCAATCCAGGTCACCGAGGCGTACCTCGGCATCGATTTGCAGCGTTGGCTGCAGCGGTTGACCGGTCAGGCTCGCGGCCGCAACCTCCTGGAGGGCGGTGCGCAGCGCCGGCAGCCGGTCCGTGCGCACCGTCAAACCCGCAGCGGCGGCATGCCCGCCATGACGTTCCAGCAGATGTGCTACCTGGTCCAGAGCCGCTGTGACGTGGAATTCGGGAATGCTGCGCGCTGAGCCGTGGCTGACCTGCGGCCCGCGCTCGATCACTATCACCGGCCGGTAGTATTCTTCTGCCAGCTTGCCGGCCGCCAGCCCCACAACACCGTGCAGGAAGTTGTCGCCCTCGGCCATCAGCAGGTAGCCGTTGCCGGGGTTTTCTTCGATCTGCTGGCGCGCCTGCAGCACGGTCTGTTCGGTCAGGGTCTGGCGCTGCTGGTTGAGGGCGCCGAGCTGTGCGGCGAGCTGGCGGGCTTCGCCCATGTCCTCGCTGGACAGCAGCTGGTAGGCCAGCATTGCCGATTTCAGCCGGCCGGCCGCATTGAGACGCGGCCCCAGCCGGAAACCGATCGCCGTGGTATCGATTTGGTCCGGCGTGAGGCCGGCGTTTTCCATGAGCGCCAGCAAACCGGTGCGCTGTGTCGTTTTG
>JAYRNS010000120.1:0-2000 GCA_041912075.1 Anaerolineae bacterium | reverse complement strand
CGAGCTGCAGCAGGAGGCGCTGGTGGCCAAACAGCTCGTGCTGGAAGAGGATCTTTTCGACGATCTGGTCGGGGTTACCGACGAACTCGGAGCCGCGCAGGGTGCGTGACGCTTCGAACTGCGGCCGCGTGATGGGGCCCCAACCGCGTTCGCGGCCGATCTTGTTCATCACCGTGGCGTAGGCCGGGAAATAGTCGTCGGCCGCCTGCTGCGAGTCTTCGGCCAGCAGCCCGTGCGAGTTGATGCTCACCACGAGCTGTTCGGGTGCGTGACCGGCCTGGCGCCCGGCATCACGGTACAGCTCGACCAGCGGCACGAACCGCTCCGGCAAACCGCCGATGATGGCCAGCGCCATCGGCAAACCGAGCCGGGCCGCGCGCACGACCGATTCCGGCGTACCACCCACCGCGATCCACACCGGCAGCGGTTCTTGCAGCGGGCGTGGGTAGACGCCCAGATCACGCAGGGCCGCACGGTGCGTGCCCGACCAGGTAATGCGTTCCGTCTCGCGCAGTTTCAGGAGCAGACCGAGTTTTTCGACGAAGAGTTCGTTGTAGTCCTTGAGGTCATACCCAAACAGCGGGAACGACTCGATGAACGACCCGCGCCCGGCCATGATCTCGGCGCGGCCGCAGGAGAGCAGGTCGAGCGTGGCATAGTCCTGAAAGACACGCACCGGATCGTCCGAGCTCAACACCGTGACCGCGCTCGTCAGGCGGATGGTCGTGGTGCGCGCGGCGGCCGCGGCCAGGATCGTGGCCGGCGAAGAGGCCACAAAGTCGGGGCGGTGGTGCTCGCCGATGCCGAAAACGTCGAGACCGACCTGGTCGGCCAGCTCGATCGATTCGATCAGGTTGTGCAGTCGCTGCGCCGGGCTGATGCGCTCACCGGTGCTGGGGTCAGGCGTGAGCTCGACGAACGAATAGAGCCCCAGCTCGAAGGCCTTGGCTTGGGGGGTGGCAGATGGTTGGGTCGGCATAGTCAATTCCTCGGTACGATTGCTGTAGTCGGTGCGGCTGGTGTTTTTTTACCGCAAAGACACAAAGGGCGCAAAGATTTTTGGTGAATGATTGTTGGCCTGGGGGTAACGTCCAGCGCACGCGTGTTGGATTCGTGGCGTGTATTATACTCGGATTGGGCGGAGATGGCTACCGAACTAGCCGATTTGGCGTGCGGCAGCCGGGCCGCCGCACGCCAAACTGGCGATTCGCGCATTCGCGTGCCCTATTCGCGGACGGCAATTGCTGCTGCACTCCAGGTCGCCATTCTATAAAGGAAACCAACATGAACTCCAAACCTGGCACGCGTATCAAAGTCAAGCCGGTTGTCTTTTACGCCAAGGGCGTCGCACGTGCCCCATCCTGGCATTCACTCTGGTGGCAGTTTCACCTGGCGGCGCGGGATAAATACCGGCTGCTGCTGAAGAATCGGGACACCTTTGAACTAGACGACCTCATCGTTCTGGATGGTGCGTTCACACCGGCTCAGTACAAAAACATGTGCTTCTTCGACACAGAAGGGTTCAAAACCCTCGATCAGCTGCCCGATGATCAAAAGGACAAGTGCTCGAATGGCGTCGAAACGATCCTGGCCGAGATATTGCACAGCGATTTCGACGCCGTACGTTACGATCGTTACACGCTGCCCTACTGTCTCTCGGTACTGCTGGTCGATCCACACAAAGCATGGGGTGCCGGCGGCGGGCGAACGCTCAACGGTGTCGTCAACCTGGGTGGTGGGATTCTCGTCATCCCGACCTGGCACCTTTTCGAGACAGGTGAACCGCCGTCGTCAGGCCTGGTGGAAGGCAAATTGATGTCCACGTTGATCCACGAACTCGGCCATACGTTCGGCCTGCTGCACAGTGCCAACCACGCGAACCCCAACAACCTGACGACCCGATCGACCCTGTTCAAATGTTATTACGACCTCCATACGAGCCACTCCATCATGTCCTACAACAAAGCCAATTGGACGAACTCGACCGACCTGCAACAGAT
>JAYRNS010000119.1:0-7712 GCA_041912075.1 Anaerolineae bacterium | reverse complement strand
GGACGCCTACACCAACCCGGACGCCTACACCAACCCCGATGCCTACACCAACCCCGACGCCTACACCACTGCCCAGCTGCGCAGCCTGATTGCGGTCTCGGCGCTGGATGGCACCGCCAGTGAAAGCATCGTCGCCAACACCTGGAACAACGGCGGCGAGTTCTACGTGCGCATACGCGGCCGCAATGGCGCGTTCGACGTCACCAACCCCTTCAACCTGAACGTGACCCTGCTCACGGGTACGTGCAGCAACGTCAACCCTGTGCTGAGCGGCAGCACGCTGCCGGCAACCGCCGGCGGTTTCAATACCGTCATCCTCGCCGACATGAACCGCCTCGAAGGAACTGCGGCTGAGAAATCACTGCTGACCAACCGGCTGACTGCTCTGGCGGCGCGGCCCGAAGTCAAAGGCGTGATCGTCGACGTCAGCGCCGACGGTAAGGTGAGTTTTGCCCGCAGCCAGGCCAACGCCAATGCCACCTGCCCCTATGCCCAGAACCTGCTGGCTTCAGCCATCAAAGACATCGTCACTCGCTACCGGGCGCTGAACCCGCTGGAATACGTCGTCATCGTTGGTAACGACGCCGTGATTCCCTTCTTCCGCTATCCCGACCCATCGCCGCTGGCAAAAGAGTCCGAGTACAACATTCCTGTGCTCGACACGTCAGCCACCAAGGCCAGTCTGCGTCTCGATTACATCCTCGGTCAGGATGCTTACGGCGCACAAACCGAGGTGTCACTGCAAGGCAGCGTCCTGCCGATCCCGGACCTGGCGGTGGGACGCCTGGTCGAAACCGCCAGCGAAGCCATCACCGTGCTCGATGCCTACCTGAGCGACAGCGATGGCATCGTCCAGCCCACACGAGCCTACGTCTCCAGCTACGGTTTCCTCGAGGACGGCTCGCAGGCGGTCAAAAACGAGCTGATCAATGGACTGGGTCCGGCCGGCACCGTCGACACCCTGATCTCACCGGCGAACCTGCCCCCTTCCGATCCAGGCTCGTGGACGGCCAGCGATCTGGCCGCCGGTTTGCTCGGCAGCCGCCATGACATCGTCTACCTGGCCGGGCACTTCAGCCATTACACCGCCCTGGCGGCCGACTACCACACGCGCCTGACGGTCGACGATCTCTTGAAATCGACCGCCGATTTCAAGAACGCCGTGATCTACAGCGCTGGCTGCCACACCGGTTACAACCTGGTCAATGCCGATGCCGGCCAGACACCCCCCATCGACTGGGCGCAGGCTTTTGCCCGTAAGGGGGCCGCGGCGCTGATTGCCGGCACGGGTTATCAGTACGGTGACAGCGACCTGATGGAATACGCCGAACGGCTGTACCTCACCTTTACGCAGGAACTTGGCCAGCCCGGTGCCATTGCAGTGGGCAAGGCATTAGTCCAGGCGAAACAGGCCTATCTGGCGGATACCGGTGTGGAGGTCGATGGCGTCTTCGAGAAGACGATTCTGATCCCGGCCCTCTTTGGACTGCCAATGTTCAGCGTCGACTTTGCCGGCACCACCAGCCCGCCGGCCGCCTACCCGTCGCCGGTCGGCACACCCACGGCAGTGCCAACGGGTCTGGGCAATTTCGACCCGGGTTTGGAAGTGGCCGATATTTCACTGGTGCCCACGCTGACAACGATGCACAAAACCCTGACCAGTTCGGCCGACCTGACCACGCCCTACACGGCTACCTACCTCAAAGGCAAGGACGGTGTCACGACCCGTCCGTCCGATCTGATCCTGCCGCTGGAAATCTACGACATCAGCCACCCGGGCGGTCTGGCCAACGGGGTGCTGCGTGGGGTTGGTTTCCGCGGCGGCACTTATGCCGATAGTCCCGGTATCATGCCGTTGGTCAGCGCCCCTGCCACTGAAATGAACGGCATCCGCCAGGTATTCAACAGCAGCGTCTACTACCCCACAAAACCGTGGACGGTCAACTACTTCGATGCCCTGGCTAATCCCGTCAACGGGCAAACCCGGTTGATGTTGACCCCCGCGCAGTTCCTGTCCGATGGTCCCAACGCCCTGACCGGCACACTGCGCCAGTACGAGGGCATGGACTTCCGGCTGTTTTACATCGATACCACGATCGACACAGCCCTGGCAGCACCGCCGTCGCTGGCCCATGTGCAGGCAACCTCCAGTGGAGGAACGGTCAGCTTCCGCGTCGAGGTTACAGATCCCATTGCGGGTGTGCAGGCCGTGTGGGTGACGTACACCGGGGTGGCTGGCCCCTGGTATGGCCAATGGCAGTCGCTGGACCTGGCGCGCAGCGCCACGCAGCCCGGCGTGTGGGAGGGTACACTTAACCTGCCCGCAGGCATGGCGGCGGACGATGTACGCTATATGGTGCAGGCGGCCAACTGGGTGGGTCTGGTGACCCTTGGGACGAATTTTGGCGCGTATTATACACCCGATGTCGACCCCGGTGCCCCCGTACCGCCGCAGACCGCGCCCGCACCGACGACGCTGACCGTGGCATCGTCGCTCAACGCGGCGGCCTATGCCAGCTCGATTACTCTGCAAGCCACCCTGAGCAGCAGCAGTCTGCCCCTGGCCGGCCAGCCGGTTGCTTTTAGCCTGGGTAACCAACGCTACCAGGCCACGACCAACGCCAGCGGCATGGCCTCGGTCGACGTGGTGCTGCTGGCGGTGCCAGGCAACTACCAGCTGCAGGCCAACTACGACGGCAGTGCCACGTATGCCGCAGCCACCGCCGGCGTGCCCTTCACCCTGAGCAAGCAGAATACGACGCTGCAAATCAGCCTGCCCAGCACGAGCGTCCCCTCCGGCAGCGACATCAACCTGACGATCACGCTGCTCGATGCGGCCGGACGCATCGTGCCCGAACGGGCGCTGACGGTCGTCTTCGACGGCGGTGCCGCTGGTGTGGTCAGCCAAACGCTGGTGACAAACTACGCCGGTAAGGCCACCCTTCAGAATCTGACCTTGCGTCCAGGTGTGTACAGCATCACGGCTTATTTCGGTGGCCAGTTCAGCATCGGTGGCCAGGCTTACGTGCTGGAGGATCGGTTCTACACCGCATCGATGGCCACCAGCACCTTGACCATTACCTCTGGTAATGCCGCACCAACGGCACTGGATGACAGCGTCAACACGGGCCAGAATCAACCCGTGAGCATCAACGTGCTGGCCAACGACAGCGACGTCGACGGCAACCTCAACCCCAATTCCTTGAGCATTCTGACGCCGCCGGCCCACGGCACGGCCACGATCACACCCGGCACCGGTGTGGTGACTTACCAGCCCACAACCGGTTACACCGGCGTCGATACCTTGCGTTACCAGGTGTGCGACACGGGTGGGAAATGCAGCATTGCCGTGGTGACGGTCGTTGTGACGAATGCTTCGCTGCCGGCCAATCTGCAGATTCTGTCAATCACAGTACCTCTGGCACCTATCGCGCTTAACGGCAACACCGTCCCGGTCAGCGCCAGTGTCGTCGTGCCCCATCCAGGCAGCACGACCGCTGTGTGGGGCTGGGGTGACGGGACGACATCGCCCGGCAGCATCAACGGCAGCGGTACCACGGTCACCGGCAGCCACAGCTATACCCAACCCGGTGTCTACATGATCACGCTGACCCTGACCGAAGGCGCCGCCGCGGCGACACGTACGGCGACCGAATACGTGGTCATCTACGATTCCGCGGGCGGTTTCGTCACCGGCGGTGGCTGGATCAACTCCCAGGCTGGCTGGTGCCGGCTGAATGCTCTGTGTGCGGGTGCGCAGGGGCGGGTTAATTTCGGTTTCGTGGTCAAATACCCACGCGGATCGACCGTGCCCGAGGGCAATACGCAGTTCCAGTTCCAGACCGGCAACTTCAACTTCCATGCTGGCACCTACGAATGGCTGTTGATCACTGGTACCGCGGCCCAGTTCAGGGGCCGCGGCAGCATCAACGGCCAATCGGCACCCAACGGTGGACCGTACCAGTTCACGATCTGGGCCAGGGATGCCAACCCTGATACGTTCCGGATAAAGATCTGGTACGTCAACAACGGCAGCGAAGTGGTGGTTTATGACAATGGCTCGAATCAGGCCATTGGCGGTGGAAACATCAAGGTGCACAATTAAATATGGAAACACCCCAGGCCTACATCCCCATTGACCGTCGGCACGCCATGGCGGCCGGGCGTGAGCTGTCTGAACGTGCCACGGGCGCCACGCTCTTTGCCGACATCTCAGGCTTTACCCCACTGACTGAGATGCTGGCGCGGACGCTGGGTCCGCGCCGTGGTGCCGAGGAGCTCACCGTCTATCTGAACGAGGTCTACGACGCACTCATCGCCGAGCTGCATCGTTTTGGCGGCAGCGTCGTCGGTTTCAGCGGCGATGCCATCACCTGCTGGTTCGATGCCGATAATGGACTGCGCGCCACGGCCACGGCCCTGGCGATGCAGCAGGTCATGGGGCGGTTTGCCAATCTTGAAGTCGCGGGCGGTAACTCGGTCTCACTCGCTATGAAAGCGGTGGTCGCGGTGGGGGCCGTGCGCCGCTTCGTGGTCGGCGACCCCGAGGTCACGCTCGTCGACGTGATGGCGGGCCAGACCCTGGAGCGTCTGGCGGCTGCCGAACACGCCGCCGAACGTGGCGAGGTAGTCCTCGACGAGCCCAGCGCGCGGGCTATGGGTGATCAGGTGATGATTGCCGCATGGCGCACCGACGCCGACACCGGCGGCCGTTTTGCCATCGTGACCGGTCTGCACGTCGCCGTGGCGGAGACGCCGTGGCCGCCACTGGCCCCCGACGCGCTGTCGGCCGAACAGACGCGCCCCTGGCTGCTGCGGTCCGTCTACCAGCGGCTGCAAGCGGGCCAGGGCGAATTCCTGGCTGAGCTGCGTCCGGCTGTGGCCCTCTTCCTGCGTTTTACGGGGATCGACTACGACCAGGACCCCGATGCACCGGCCAAATTGGACGAATTCATCCGCCAGGTGCTCCGCGTCCTGGCCCAGGTTGATGGCAGCCTGATTCAACTGACGGTGGGCGACAAGGGCAGTTATCTCTACGCCGTGTTTGGTGCGCCGACTGCCCATGAAGACGACGTCGATCGGGCGGCAACGGCTGCCCTGGCGCTGCAAGAGATTCCTGCCCGGTTCGACTTCCTGGGACCGGTGCAGATTGGCATCACCCATGGCCGTATGCGGGTGGGTGCCTATGGCGGCGTCGACCGCCGCACGTACGGCGTGTTGGGTGACGCGACCAATCTGGCCGCCCGGCTCATGCAAGCCGCGCCACCGGGCGTTATTCTGGCGAGTGACGAAGCCGAACAGCGCGCCGGCCATGCCTTCCAGTGGGAGAAACTACCAGCCATCCGCGTCAAAGGTAAGAGTGAACCGGTGGCGCTGAACCGCCTGGTGGGCCTGCGGGCGACGGCGGCCGCCCGCCTGCTCGAGCCACACTTCGCGCTGCCCATGGTCGGTCGAACCGCGGAGTTGGTTCTGGTCGAGCAGAAACTGGATCAGGTGCTGCAGGGGCAGGGGCAAATCGTTGCCATTACCGCCGAAGCGGGGATGGGCAAATCACGCCTGGCGGCTGAAGTCATCCAGCGGGCCCTGCTGCGCTCGGTGACCGTGTACGCCGGCGAGGCGCAGTCCTTCGGTACACATACCAGTTATCTGGCGTGGCAGAACATCTGGCGCGGGCTGTTTGGACTGAACGCGGAAGACACGACTGCGCAGCAAATTGCCCAGGTCGAGGCGCACGTGCAGCAGTTGAACCCGACACTGCTGCCACGCCTGCCGCTGCTGGGAGGAGTTCTCAACCTATCAATCCCCGAAAACGACCTCACGGCATCCCTGGACGCCAGACTGCGTAAGACGGCACGCGAAGGGCTGCTGGTCGAGATCCTGCGGGCCCAGGCCCACACACGGCCATTGATGCTCATTTTGGACGACTGCCACTGGCTCGACCCGATGTCGTCGGATTTGCTCACCGTGTTGGGACGTGCGGTTGCCAATCTCCCCGTGCTCATCCTGCTGCTCTACCGACCGCTGGATGCATCGAACCAGCTGCGGGTGACAAAGTTGCCACACTGCACCGAAATCACCCTGCCCGAATTCACGACCGCGGAAGCCGAACGACTCATCGAGCTCAAACTGGGTCGCCTGTTCGGCCCGCAAGCGCCGGTGCCGCCCGACCTGGTGGCAGGTATTACGGCGCGGGCGGGTGGCAACCCCTTTTTCATTGACGAGCTGGTCAATTATTTGCACGATCAGGGTATTCGTCCCGCCGATAGCGGCCACCTGGCCAATTTCGACCTGCCGGCAAGTCTGCACAGCCTGATTCTCAGCCGCATCGACCGGCTGAGCGAGAACCAGAAGGCGGTCATCAAGGTAGCCAGTGTCATCGGCCGTCTGTTTCATGCCGCCGTGCTGCTCGGCGTCTATCCCCACCTGGGAGACGCCAGCGCCGTGCAGCACAATCTCGAAGTATTGAGTGACCTGGAGCTGACACCCCTGGATACACCAGACCCGGAGCTGGTCTACATCTTCAAGCACGTCGTCACGCAGGAGGTGGCCTACGAGAGCCTGCTCTACCGTACGCGCGCCCGTCTGCACGACCAGATCGGACGCTACCTCGAACGCCAGGCAGCCGGCCATCCGCGCCAGACCGTGCACCTGCTGGCTTTTCACTTCGATCGGAGTGACAACGAAAACAAAAGGCGCGAGTACCTGGTCAAAGCCGGTGAAGCGGCGCAGGCCGACTATGCCAACGCAACTGCGGTCGACTACTACCTGCGCGCGCTGCCGCTGCTGACTGGTATCGACCAGGTTGTGATCCTGCGCCAGCTCGGCCAGGTGTACGAACTTACCGGTGACTGGGAACAGGCCGAGGTTCGTTACCAACACGCCCTGGCGCTCGCCACGTCGTTGAACGACGTCGACCAGATTGCCTGGTGCGAGACGGCGCTGTCGGAGCTGTACCGCAAGCGCGGTCAGTACGACCTGGCCACGTCGTGGCTGCAGCGGGCGCGCAGCGGGTTCACAACCGCCGGCGATCGCGATGGGGTGGCCAAGACCCTGATCTGTGCCGGCACGCTGGCCTCGCAGCAGGGGGCCTATGACCGGGCGCGCGACCTGTACACGCAGAGCCTGGCCATCCGCCGGGAGCTGGACGACCAGCGCAGCATCGCGAACGTGCTCAACAACCTGGGTGTGGTCGCGCGGCGCCAGGGTGACCTGGACGGTGCGCGCACTTTCCAGGAGGAAAGCCTGGCCCTGCGCCGTACGCTGAACGACCGCTGGGCCATTGCCATGTCGCTCAACAACCTGGGCAACGTGGCGCTGGACCAGGGCGAGCTGGCAGAAGCACGGCGGCGTCTCGAAGAGGCCGTGACCATGCAGCGCGAAATCGGCGACAAATGGGCGACCGGCAACGCGCTCAACAACCTGGGCAACGTGGCGCGCCGCCAGGGTGACGTGGCCGTGGCCCGTGCCGCGTACCGTGAAAGCCTGGCCATCTACGGTGATCTACGCGAGAAGTGGGCCCTGTCGTACCTGTTCGAAGATATCGGCTGGCTGTTGGCCCAGCTGGGACAGGCGCAAGAGGCGCTGCAGCTGGTAGGTGCCGCTGCCACGCTGCGGGCCGAGATTGGCGCCCCTCTGACCAGCACCGAGGCAGCCGCCCTGGATGATGCGCTGGCGCCCGCGCGCCGCGTGTTGAGCGAACCGGCGCAGGTGGC
>JAYRNS010000118.1:0-2123 GCA_041912075.1 Anaerolineae bacterium | reverse complement strand
GTAGAGTAGGGCACGCTCGTGCATGCCCATGAGGCCAAAGTGCCCCTGGCGTGCCAGATCGGCCGGCTGTATCAGTGGCGTAAAGCCGACGCCATCGTCGCGTACCACCAGGTGCAGCGAAGCCACAGCAAAGGTGACTTCGACCCAGGCCTGGCTGGCACGCGCGTGCGCGGCCACGTTCGCCAGGGGCTGCTGGACGATGCGGTAGGCCGCCAGCTCCAGGTCAGCCGCCAGCCGGATCACGGTGCCTGGTACGTCCAGCTGCACCGTCAGGTGATGCCGCTCGGCCGTCTCCTGCACCAGCATCTCGAGCGCAGGCACAAATCCGAGATCCTCGAGGTAGATGGGCCGTAGATTACCTATGATCGCCCGCAGGCCGGCGATCTCCTCGTCGATCAAACCGTTCAACTCGTGCAGCCGCATCTCGGCACGCGCCGGGTCGCGGTCGAAGGCCTTCTGTGCCATTTGGCCACGCTGTTTCAAGGCGATCAAGCCCTGGATCGCGACATCGTGCAGCTCGTGCGCCAGCCGGGCGCGCTCCTCCTCTTGCCCCTGGGTGATCGCACTGAGGTAGTCGCGCATCCCACCCTGGTAGTCGCGGATCCGTTCGGCCATCTGGGCCAGGGTGGCGCGCAAGTCATCGATCTCCTGGACCCCACCCACTGGCTCTTCGATGGCGTCGAAATCGCCCCAGGCCACACGCGCGGCGCGGCGATCGAGCTCCTGCAGCGGTCGCACCACGCGGTAAACGCCCAGGGAGACAGCCAGCAGCGCCACGACTGCCACAAATAGCAGCAGCAGCGGCAGTATCTCCACCACGCTCAACCCCATCGCCGCGATGGCCCGCACGTCCTCAGCCGTGATCAGCACCCATCCCGGCGGCTCCACCCGGGCGTAGGACACCAGGAGTTCACGGTCGCTGCGGTCACGCAAATAGGTCGAGCCTGAACCGGTGACCGGCAAGCTGGCGAAGATGGTGGTGTCTGTGATCAACCCGCTGGGGTCATGGTGATGGACCCGCCGTCCGGTTTGGTCCAATGCCAGCATGGCACCTTGGGTCTCGCCTTCGACCAACAGGCTGCTTTCGCTCAGGCTCAGCGTTTCCACCGGCAGCGCCGTCATCAACACCTGGTTATCAATGGTCGGCACCGCGATGAGCAGCCGTGCGGCGTCAGTCGTGGACAGGTCGGTCTCGTATTGGGGCTGCGCAACGGCGGCAGTGCGCGCGGCCAGGATGCGCGCCGTGTCGCGCGAGGCCCAGTCTTGTGCAGCGGTTGAGGCACTCAAGAGCCCCCCGCCAGCGTCCAGCAGCGCCAGATCGCGGCGCGCACCGCCGGCCAGGTCTTCCAGACGCGCGGCAGTTGTGGTGGCGGGCAGCGCTGCCGCCAGGCGTGACAAGTCAGCTGTCTGCTGCGCGATCTCGCGGCCCAGGCGGTTAGCTTCGGCCGTCGCCAACCCGCGATCACGATCCTCGATCAAGTGAGTCATGGCCTGCCGGTGGCGGGTGACGCCGGCCACGGAGAGGACGACCAGCACGAGTGCCAGGGGCAGGATGGTCCATAGAAGAAGCTGGACGCGCAGACCACGCAGCAGCCGGCGGCCCCGGCGTCGCGGAGGGCCAGGTGCCTCATGCGTCATCCAACACCAGCCAACCCAGTTTGAGCGCCTTGGTCGTTGCCTCGGTGCGGCTCGCGACATTCAGCTTGCCGTAGATGCTGGCCAGGTGCCCCTGCACCGTACGATCACTGACGCCCAGCTCAACGGCAATGGCCTTGTTGGTCAGGCCGTGGGCAGCCAGGCGCAGCACCTCCAACTCGCGCTCGCTGAGCGGCTCGACCTGTGCTGCGGCTGCGGCCGGCTTGCCCGTCGTCACCTGAGCCACGACCTTGGCCGCGATATCCGGCGCCAGTACTTTGCCGCCGTTGGCCACAGTCTTGACTGCCCGCACCAGGTCGTCGGGATCGCAGTTCTTTAGGGCTCGTAAAAGAATAACTTCCCGTGATTTGCCGGGAGTTCGAGCCATAATGCCGGAAGTTATTCTTTTACGATGCCTTAGCATGTAGCCGTCGGCGCCGGCGCGCAGCAGGGCAAACACGTATGGGTCTTCATCATAAGCGGTGAGG
>JAYRNS010000117.1:0-4156 GCA_041912075.1 Anaerolineae bacterium | reverse complement strand
CGGAGATAAAGCTCTCGGTCGGTGCGTTGACGCTGAATGCCACCTCTTTGAACGGTGCCGTCAGCGGATGCGGGTCTTTGACGACGAAACGTTCACCCGGCCGGCGCGGCTGGATCACGTCACCGCCGGCGTCGTACAGCGTATAGTCGACACGCCAGATACCCAACGGACGCGCCGCGGTCGTCTGCAAGGTGACGTTGGTCGTGCCACCGGGCGCCAGGTCGAGCGGCTGGGTGGTTTCCGAAACGACCGTCTTGCCCGGCGCCAGCAGGGTCAGGCGCACGCTGGCGGCGGTGACGCCGCTGTCGTTCGTCACCGGCACCGGCAGGTTCACCGCCGTGTTCGGATCGAACTCGGCCAGCAGGGCCGGATCGACCGCCCACGCCAGCAGATCACGGTTCAGGATCTTGGCATCGGCGGTGGTCTGCCAGTTCGAGGTGCCCCAATCGTCGTAGGCCGTGGTAGCAATGACGATACCCTGGCCATAGGTGTAGCGCACCATCGCCGGCTGGCCGTTCTTCGAGCGGTTCAGCAGGACCTGGGTGTCGGGCGGCAGCTCGGTGAAGTAGCCGTCGACGTTGGAGGTCAGCAGAGCCCGGTCGAAGCCGGAGACGATCTGGTCATAGTTGTCGATGTACATCGAGGACTGGAAACAGGAGTTGTCCTGCGTCCAGCCGTAGCCGTTGAGACCGCCGCCGGGGAGAACGGTGTATTCTTCGCCGCGCGGCTGGTCGAACACGATCAGGGTGCCGCCGCGATTGACGTACGCTTCCAGGCGTGCCCGGAAGAAGCCAGACGTCTCGAGACCGTACAGACCGCCGCTGGGGATCACCAGCACCGGGTATTCGTCGACCAGGGTGGGCGAAAAGTCGACGTCGACCAGGGTGTTGGGCTCCTGCAAGGCATTGATAAAACCGGCCGCGGCGGGCGCGTAACCGTTGGAAAGCACCGCAACGCGCGGGGTGTCGCTGGTGGGCGGGTCCAGCGCCGGCAGCTGAGCGGTGGCGGCCGATACGTTGTCGTCGGAGTGGTCGCAGCCGGGCGGTTCAGGCGGACCTTCCTGCGTGTCCTCCTTTTCCTCCTTGTTGCCGGCCTTGTCTTCGGCTTCCACGGAGTAATTCAGCGTGCCGCCGACACCGACCGTGCCCAGGGTAACTTCCTGCGGGTCACTGGCCGGGTCGAAATTGCCGCCGCTGGAGGTGACGCGTTTGAGACCCGAGCGGCCAGCACCGGAGCCATCGTCCTTGACAACCGCCTTGACCTTATACTTGGGCTCGCACTCGGTGCCGATCGTTTCGGTGCGGATCTCGATCTTCGGCTTGCGTGTATCGATCTTGACCTTGTGGTTCTTGTCGGGGCCGGTGCTGTAGCCGGTCCAGTTGTAAGGCTCGTCGGCGCCAGCTTTGGCGGGGCTGGCGGGGTCGGCATCGAGCTCGTCACCGGCGTAGTTGCGACCGGTGAAGTGCACGTCCTTGTCTTTGGCCTTGATCTCGATGGCTTTTTCACCATCCAGCGAGTGATCGTCCGGTGGTGTAAAGCTGCCGGTCCACTTCTTTTCGTCGCCGTCCAGACTGCCGTCGACCGTCAGGCTGCCAATCTTGACCTCGACGTCCTTCACCTTTTCGATCTGGTTGTCGAGGTTGTTGCCAAACTCGATCTCGATCTGGACGTCCCCATCCTCGGCGTTGATCCAGCGTTCTTCTTCGGGTGTGCTGCAGTCATCCTGGAGCTCACGCCCGCTGACGCGGTTGTCGCTGACGGTGTTCTCCCAGTGTTTCTCGTAGACGCAGCGTCCGCCCTGCGTGACCTTGATCTTGTAGGCATAGGGCGGGTGGTTGACGACTTCGGTGAAGTGCTCGTACATGCCGGCGATGTATTCGACGGCACGGGGAGCCAGGGCGTTCAGGTAGATTTGGGCCAGGGTGCTGTGGGCGTTGTTGGGTGCACCTTTGTATACGGCTGGAATAGCGTTGACGAACTGGCCGCCTTCGAGGGTATAGTAACCGGCACCGTACAGCCCACCGCCCGTTTCGGCAATGGTCTCGTACCATTCGTCGTCGCGGTTGGTCAGACCGGTGCCCAGGCTGCCGTCCCAGTTGCCCAGGTGGGTGCCCGCCGGATCGACCGTGGTGCGGTTGTACAGGTTCCACTGGTCGATGTGGAAAATGCCGCTGGTCCATTCGACCCGGAACATCTGGCCGAACTCGCTGCTGGGATTGATGGGCTGGGCGGCGTTTTGGGCGAGGGGTCCACCCTGGAACGTGCTGGCGTGATAGGTCAGCGTGGCCATTTCGACCAGGTGCGGCTCCAGGCGGTTACGTTTTTGCGGGTTCAGACCAGAGATAAACCCGGCGCCAGGGTTGAAGTTGCTCTCGGCCCACGGCTCGTACGCCTGTTTGGGGTGCGCACGCACGTGGATATGGTCGGGCTGGGCCATGTCACCAATCAGGTGCGCGACGTGGCCGACGCGGAAAAAGGCCTGTTCTTTGGATTGGGGGGTGTAATCGTAGCGATCGATCGCGCCGCGCCAGGTCATGTCGCCGTCGCTGCTGTTGCCGTCGCTGGCACTGCTGCGCGCCCATGTCACGGCGTCCATACAGCGCACACCGCTGCCCGGGGCGATCAGCCCCAAACCGGAACCGGGCTGGTAGAAGTGGCGCATAAAGCGGCCGTCCGCACAGTCGGTGGGCACGATCCAGGCGTACTGCTCGTCCTCGTGCACGCCGCCGTTGCGCAGCTGCTGGACGTTCTGCGGCAGATAGACTTCGCGGTACTGCTGGTCAGGGTCCTTGGCCTTGACCAGGTCCGCGCCCAACGCGTTGAATATCGCGTGTGTGCCGGTCTCATAGGCCATGCCCGTCAGCGGGACACGGAGCAAGGAAACCACTGCCATAAGGCCGACAACAATGCTCAAATTGCGCACGGTCAATAGACGACGGAGCACAGAGGGGTGCATGGGCGAGATCCTTTCCAGCGGCTATGCAGTTACGGACGCAGGGGGTAAGACAGGTAATGGGGCGGAAACTGTAAGCAAACTGTAAGCCACATTGTATTGCGATTCGTGTGGTTGTCAAGTTCGGGATGGGGGGGCAGGGGTCAGGGGTTGGGGGTAGGAGAGATCTGCCATTTGTCGCGGAGGCAGGAAATGACAAGAGGTGTGTACTGAGGTAAGATGCAGTGGTAAGCCGGTGCGCTGACCGGCCAGATCAATGAGGATGACCATGACGACTGACATCAGCAACAAAGACTTGATCCGTCAGCAGTTCGGTGGGGCAGCTGACGCCTATGCCACGAGCACGGTGCATGCGCAGGGCGCCAGTCTGGCGCGTTTGTTGGAGCTGGTGCCGCCACAGCCCGACTGGCAGGTGCTGGACGTGGCCACGGGGGCGGGGCATACGGCGTTGACCGTGGCGCCTTACGTGGCGCGTGTGATTGGTGTCGACCTGACGCCGCAGATGGTGAGCCGGGCGCGCGCCCTGGCCGACGAACGTGAACTGACCAACGTCACGTTCGAAGTGGGTGACGCCGAGAAACTGCCCATGCGACCCGCCAGCTTCGATCTCGTCACCTGCCGGGTCGCCCTGCACCACTTTGCCGACCCGGAACGCGCCGTGGCCGAGATGGCACGCGTGTGTAAGCCAGACGGTCTGGTGGCGGTGATCGACAACATTGTGCCGGCCGATGCCAACGTGGCGCGCGCCATCAACAGCTTTGAAAAGATGCGTGACCCCAGCCACGCGCGGGCACTGGCGCTGCCCGAGCTCATCGAGATCATGCAGCGGGCCGGGTTGATGATCACCCACAGCGAAACGCTGCGCAAACCGATCGATTTTTACGATTGGCTCGACCGCATGCAGGTGGCCCCCGCCATGCGTGACTACCTGGAAACCTGGCTGCTGGACCCGCAGCGCTCGCTGTACGCCTTTTTCGAGCCGGCGCAGGTCGCCGACCGTATCACCTTTATGCTCACCGAGGGGATTGTCACCGGCAAGAAGTGAAAGCGGGCGGACTTGACCTGGAATCTCACACGAAGACGCGAAAATGGCTTGTAGTCTTGCGCAACCTTCGCGGCCACGCGTGAGTCTATCCCTGCGCTTTGCAGCCGATTACGGGCAGGTGATCGAACCGCGCTCGCAGTTGACGTTGTCCACGTTCT
>JAYRNS010000116.1:0-2599 GCA_041912075.1 Anaerolineae bacterium | reverse complement strand
CCGTTCCTGGGAACTGCCCGGCAGACCAGGACCCACCTCCGTGCAAATCGCCTCGACGATGTCGTAGGCATACTGCGCGTCCTCCGTGGTCATGTGCTCCGGCATATATCAGTCCTCTGACCAGTGCAAGAGTCATCCGCCGCCCTCCACGCTGCGCAAACAGGCGGTTCCCTGGAAAGGCGCCTTGCACCGATACTACGGCTGCAAAAAACGTGTGATGAGCTCGATCACCACCGCCGGCCGCTCCAGCTGCGGATTGTGACCGGCGCACTCGACAAACTCGAGGCGGGCATTGGGTATGCCGGCAGCCAGTGCCACCTGGTGCTCCGGCGGAAACAGAAAGTCGTCGCGCCCCGCCATCACCAGGGTCGGCACTGCGATCTCGCCCAGACGGTCCATCACCGTCCAACCGTTGAGCAGCTGGGTGTAACCAAAGATGAGGGCGTCTGGCTGCATCTTCATTCTGGGACCGGAGACCATGGCGAGCAGGTCATGGACGAATGTCAAACGGCTGCTGTGGTAGTTGTATGCGCGCGCGAACTTCATGACGGTGGGCATGAACTCGCCCGGTGTCAGCTGGCCGTTGTAGAAACGGCGCGCCGCCTGCACGGCGCTGGGGCTGTAGCCCCGTTTGGCCAGGAGCTCCGGCGCGTTGTGGTTCACCCACCATTGGTCACCGCCGGTATCGACCAGGATCAGGTGCGAGAGGCTTTGTGGGTAACGCAGCGCGTATTCCAGGGCCACGTTGCCGCCAAACGACTGTCCGAGCACCGCCCAGCGCTCGAAACCCAACGCCACGCGTAGCGCCTCGGCATCGGCCGTCAGGTTCTCGAACGTCATGGTGGTGACATCCGCCCCCATCGAACGGCCGTTGCAGCGGTGGTCGTAGAAGATCAGGGTGAATCGGTCTGCCAACGGCTGCAGGGGCAGCAGGCTCGTATGGTCCAGACCGGGGCCGCCATGCATGAGCACGAGCGGGTATCCCTGGCCCACGACTTTGACAAAGAATGACACGTCGCGAATCTGTATATGGTCCATTGTCCGGTTTTCTCCTCAGCTTCGAGGGTCCATGGACAGCGCGATACATTTTCATTATGAGCCCGATGGGGCCGTGTGTCAACTGGCGTGCCGTCAACGAATGGTGACTACAAATAGGCCTGGTCCAATTCGTTTATTCGTAGCCCCTATTCGTTGACGGCAGGCCGCGATCGCCCAGGTGCCATCGCAGTAGTTACCGTTCTTGACGACACCACGAAAGATGTTATATTTCCTCAGCGATTGAACCATTCGATGAATCAAAGCGGTGATCCAGTGTTCTTGATATTGCCCCATCGCGACGAGAGACCAACCGTCTGGCTGCGACGGTTTGGGCTGGTGGCAGTGATGAGCATCACCCTGCTCATCGCCACAGCATCCGCACAGGCCGCGCCCAGCGCAGCGCCGGCACCTGACGCCGGCACGCCCGAAGCCCCCGTCCTGACCAACGCCAGCTTCGAGTGCACCTGGGGTTACAGCCCGCGCCCGGGGATCAACGGCCTCGTCCCCAACGGCTGGGCGCCGCGGCTGCTCAACGGCCGGCCAGAGCTGAACAGCGCCCGTTTCAGGTTCACCGGCGAGTGCGGCACGGACGGGTTTGTCGAGCGTATCGAGGGTCTGGACAGCCTTGTCTTCCTGGCCGAAGACATCGAGACCCCGCCGCTGCCCGGCAAACCCTTCGATGCCGTGGTCTACCAGCGCACCACCGTCACACCCGGTGTCGCTTACAGCCTGAGCAGCTGGATGGTCAGCCTGTGTGGGGGCAGTGCGATCCCCAACGACTGCCCGCAGGGGTATTACATCGCCAAGATGCTGGGCATCGATCCGACCGGCGGCGTCGATCCGCTGGCAGCGAGCGTGCTGTGGAGCGAGGACCGGCGCAATTTTACCGAGAGCCGTTGGGCCAACCTGCGTCTGGCCGCAACTGCGCAGGGCAGCACGCTCACCGTTTTCGCGCGTATCCGCAGCCCCTTCCGCTGGCACGGCGCCCATGCCTACGTCGATGCCTTCAGCCTGCTGCGCGCACCCACCGCACACTTCGTCAACCTGCCTGGCACGGTCGAGGGCACACAGGTGACCGTGCGCTGGGCCGGCAGCCTGGGTCCTGACATCGTGGCGATACCCGGCGGCACGTACCAGCTGCTGTTCGACGTGCAGACGCGGCGCGCCGGCCAGGGCGTCTGGAACGATTGGCAGGTCGGCTGGCCGGCTGGCCAGGCGGTTTTCAGCGTCAACGCCTGCCTGGGCACCCAGACGTACGAGTTCCGCCTGCGGGCGCGCGCCGAGCAGCCTGAAGGGAGCGGCGGGGCCTGGCCGAACCACCGTTACCCCGGCGTGTGGAGCCAGCCGGTGTCCGTCACCTTGCACAATCCCACGACCTGTGTGCCGCGCGCGTTTCTGCCGGCAGTGCCGCGGTGACGTTCCACAACCCGTCGACCTGCACCCCACGCGCGTTTCTGCCGGCCATGCCGTGCAGATGAAAAAGGCACACGACCGCGCTTCAGCCCAGTTGAACTTCCCTGTCAGTCAGAACAATTTGTGCGTTACTTATACTGTATTAGTG
>JAYRNS010000115.1:0-1532 GCA_041912075.1 Anaerolineae bacterium | reverse complement strand
GGTGCTGGAGCCTATCCCAGTGCAGCCGGGCGACGTCATTACGATCGGCGACAGCACGCTGCGTTTCGAGATGGGCACATTGACCATCCCCGCGCCGGCCGCTATCGACACGCCATCCGACCTGGAAGCGACCCTGGCCGATGCTACGATTCCCGTCCAGCTGCACGATGTCCGCATGGCCCGGCTGGCCATCCAATCCCCGACCGGTACCTGGGAAGTGCCGCTCCAACAAGACGTACTCACCATCGGCCGGCAGAATGACAACGATGTGGTCCTCAACCTGGCCCGCGTCTCGCGCCAGCATGCGCGTATCGAGCGCCGGCGTGACGAGTTCTGGCTGCGCGACCTGGGCAGCACCAACGGCACCTTTGTCGCCAGCCGGCGCGTGACCGAGCAGCCGCTGCACGACGGCGATACGATCCGCATCGGTGAGGCGCAGCTGGTCTTCAAACAGGCCGCATCACCGGATGATCTGACGCTGCTCGATGCGCCGGCCGTCACAGGTTCGGGCCGGCCGCGCCAACCCGTCGTCTTCGTACCCGGTCTGATGGGTTCCCAGCTGTGGCTGGGCAGCGAAATGGTCTGGCCGAACGTGCGTCTGCTTTTCACCCAGCCCGAGCTGTTCATGCTACCGGAAAAACACCACCTCGAACCTCGCGGCATCGTCGGTGAAGTTGTGATCGTGCCCAAGTTCGTGGAGCAGGAGCAGTACAACCGGGCCGGTGATTTCTTGCAGGAGGCGCTGGGTTACGAACGCGGCCGTGACTTGCTGGAATTTGCCTACGACTGGCGGCAGGACGTGCGCGAATCAGCCCGCCACCTGGCCGCGGCCATCGACGCCTGGCCGGTCAGCGCACCGATCACGCTCATCGCCCACAGCCTGGGCACCCTCGTCAGCCGCTACTACATCGAGCACCTGGGTGGCAAACACAAGGTTGGGCGCGTCCTGCTGATCGGGGGCCCGCACCAGGGCACGCCGCGCATCGTCACCGACCTGATTCAGGGTGTCGGCCTGCTGCCCTTTGGCTTGCTCGGCGACCGGCTGCGTCAGGTCATCAACACTTTCCCCTCAGTCTACCAAATCCTGCCGACTTATCCCTGTGCCATCGATCAGCATGGTCAGCCGGTCGATCTGCTGACCGACGAACACTGGCTGCCGGTCGAACAAATCCCGCTGCTGCGTCAGGCGCGTGCGTTTCGCGCCGAGCTCGGCACGCGCAGCAGCGTACCGGCGCTGTCCATCTTTGGTTATGGCATCGACACCGTTACCGATCTGCAAGTGACACGCACCGGCGATGGTCACTGGTCGAAACTGAACTACCAGTCGAAACCAGGCGGTGACAACCGCATCCCCGAACACAGCGCAATCCTCGACGGCTCCGACGTCCACCCCGTGCAGCAGGGTCACGGCTCGCTCTACGTGGATAACGACGTCAAAGCCCGTCTCAAAGTGGAACTGCTGCGATGACACCGGAAACCCTGGGGGAGTACACCATCACCCGCCTCCTGGGTCGTGGTGGCATGGCCGAGGT
>JAYRNS010000114.1:0-4192 GCA_041912075.1 Anaerolineae bacterium | reverse complement strand
GAGGCGGTGACCCATGCCAATGTCTTCGACCTGGAGGTGGCCGAGGTGATGACGACCAATCTCGTCACCGCGCTGCCCGACGAAGACGTCCAGTCGGTCGCCAATACGATGACGGAGCGCCGTATTCGTCACCTCCCCGTGATCGAAGAGGGCAAACTCGTCGGCATTGTGTCGATTGGTGACGTCGTCAAGGCGCAGCGCGATCAATACCGCGGTGAAGTCGACACCTTGCAGATGCAGTTGGGCAATGAAGCCTGATCGCTGGTGGTGATTGGGACCGGAAAGGGCCTGTTGTGGTCACGGCCATTACGCTGTTAGGAGCGCCCGCCCACGCGGCCAGGCCGTGAGGCAACCCTTGATTATGCAAAGGAGCATTTCATGCAACAACCAGGTACTGCGTCGCACCCGCTGCGGGTGGCGATTATCGGCGCCGGTCCCACCGGCTTCTACACGGCCGATGCGCTTCAGCGCCAGGCTGGCCTCGTAGCGCACATCGACTTGTTCGACCGGCTGCCCACGCCGTATGGCCTGGTGCGTCTGGGGGTGGCGCCCGACCACCAGAAAATCAAATCAGTCACGGCGGTTTTCGACAAGATTGCATCGCACCCCCATTTTCGTTTTTTCGGGAATATCGAGCTGGGGCGTGACCTGACCGTCGCCGACCTGCAGCAGTATTACCATCAGATCGTTTACACCACCGGTGCCCAGACCGACCGGCGCATGGATATCCCCGGTGAAGACCTGACCGGCAGCTATCCCGCGACCGAATTCGTTGCCTGGTACAACGGACACCCCGATTTTCGCCATCTCCAGTTCGACCTGAGCCAGGAAGCGGCGGCTGTCGTCGGTATCGGCAACGTGGCCCTGGACGTGGCGCGCATCCTGCTGCGTACGCCGGACGAACTGGCCAAGACCGACATCGCCGATTATGCCCTGGAGGCGTTACGGCACAGCCGCGTACGGACCGTCTACGTGCTTGGCCGGCGCGGTCCGGTGCAGGCGGCTTTTACCACCCCGGAAGTCAAAGAGCTCGGGGAGATGGCCGACGTCGACGTTTCCGTGCCGGTCGACGAAGTCACCCTGGATCCGCTGAGCCAGGAAGAGCTGACCAACAGCGGTGACCGCTCGACGGCCAAAAAGGTCGAGCTGCTGCAGGGGTATGCCGGCAAGCTGCCCACCGGCAAAGGCCGCCAGCTGATTTTCCGGTTCCTGGTTTCACCCACCGAGCTGATGGGTGACGACGCCGGTCACGTCACGCGTATGCGCCTGGTCAAAAACCAGCTGTACAAAACCGATGCCGGCTCGCTGCGCCCCAAACCCACCGGCATGTTCGAGGAAATTGCGGTGGGCCTGGTTTTCCGTTCGGTCGGTTATCTGGGGGTACCGCTGCCCGGCGTGCCGTTCAAAGACAGCTGGGGTGTCATCCTCAACCAGCGCGGGCGTGTGCTTGACCCGGAGACGCAGCGGCCGCTGGTGGGCCAATACACCGCGGGCTGGATCAAACGCGGACCGTCCGGGGTCATCGGCACCAACAAACCGGATGCCGTCGAGACGGTCGAATGCATGCTGCAAGACCTGGCCGCGGGCATCTACCTCAACCCACCCCACCCGGACCCGGGCGAAGTGGAGCAGTTGGTACGTGCCCGCCAGCCGCACGTGTTTACCTACGAGGACTGGCGGCAGCTCAACGAACAAGAAACGGCGGCCGGCAAAGCCGTCAACCGCCCGCGGGTCAAGTTCACTTCGGTTGGTGAGATGGAGCACGCCCTGGGTCGCACCTGACCCCCAGCTCCCGCTTCTAAACCCCCGTATGCAGTTTGACAATTATCGTAACCAGTGCTACAATCACCGCCGCCGTGAGCCCAAGACTCACTGCACTAATTCTAAGGAAAGGGAAGGCGCATCAATGATGACAAAGATCATGGTTCCGGTCATTGCGTACGTGCGTGTCACCGCGGGCAGCGGTGTGTTCGTTCGTGCGCGTCGTGCGCCTGCCGCCAGGTTGACATAATCGTCAACAGACGAGAATGCTTCGTGGCCGTGGGTGCAGACAACGCCTCACGGCCTTTTGATTTCTAAGCCGGCTTGTCGTACCAGCCGGCCGGGCCGAGGGGCGTAGGTGACCCCCCGGCCTTTTTGTTTTTGGGCTGGGCGTTGCACAGCAAATCGATGGAGGAGATTTCACATGGACAGTTCAGTCGCTTTACGTGTAGATTCAGCCCATAAGACGTTTGGTAAGGGTGACAGCAGCCTGGCCGCCTGGCGCAAGCTCCTGCCGGCCACGCGCCACAACGGGCACAACGGACATGCCAACGGTAACGGCACCCAGCCGGCCAAGACTACCAAGACCACTGCGGTCAACCATGTCTCGTTCGACGTGGGCCGCGGCGAGATCTTTGGTGTGCTGGGGCCCAACGGCAGCGGCAAGTCGACGCTGATCCGGTTGATTGCCACGCTGCTCATCCCTGATGGTGGCCAGATCACCGTCTTTGGTTACGACACGGTGAAGCAGCCGATGACGGTGCAGCGGCTCATCAACCGGGTTTCGGTCGAGGCCAGCTTCTTCAAGAAGCTGTCACCGATGGAGAACCTGCTGTACGGTGCACGGTTGTATGGTGTCAGCGGCAGCGATGCGCGCAAACAGGCACGCGCGATCCTGATGCGCCTGGGTCTCGAGGAAAAGACGATCTACCAGCCGATGGAAGAGATGTCGCGCGGTATGCAGCAGAAAGTGGCCATTGCGCGTGCCTTCTTGACCCATCCAATCCTGCTGCTGCTCGACGAGCCGACGACCGGTCTCGACCCGCGCTCCAAGCGCGAGGTGCAGGCCTTCGTGCGTGAGCTGCGTGACCAGCACGACGCCACGATTTTGCTGACCACCCATGACATGATGGAGGCCGACACCCTGTGCGATCGTATCGCCATCATCAACGGCGGTAACATCGTGGCCCTGGACACACCGGAAAACCTGAAACGCCTGGTGGCCACCGCCAACGGCCAGCCACCGACCCTGGAGGAGGTTTTTCTCCAGCTCACCGGCAAACAGCTGGTGACCGAGGATCAGGCCGAATAGTGATGCATGGACGTGTGGAGAGGAAGGAACGATGAACGCAAATATCTCTCGACCTTTGTACGAAGGTACCTTACTCTGCCTGGCCGCGCCTGACCCCGAGCAGGATGCCGGGATCGAAGCCGGCTGGAGCAGCGATGCGGCCTACCGGCGGTTTCTCGATGTTCAGCCGGCGCGCCCGCTGTCCAAAGCGCAGATCCAGAAGCGCTACGAAGCAGCACAGAACCGGGACAGCAACGAGATTCTGCTGGCCGTGCGCACCCGGGCGGATGATCGCCTGGTTGGGTTCGCCCGGTTCTATTGGATCGTTTGGTCGCGCAATTATGCGCAGTTCAAGTATGCCATGGGTGACCCCACGGCGCAGGATGAGGCCACGACACGGGAACTCCTGCAGCTCGTCCTGCGCTATGCCTTCGACGAGCTGGGTCTCTACCGGCTGATGGTCGAAGTGGCCAGTGACGAAACCGGTGTCATCCGTGACCTCGAAACGGCTGGGTTTCGCCTGGAGACTCGCCAGCGTCAGGCCGTGCAATATCAGGGCCGGCGCTGGGACCTCCTGGGCTACGGCATACTCGTCGACGAGTGGCGCCAGCCAGAGGTGGCGCATGCCCCTGATCACCAGGCAGAACGCGGGTACGATGATATTCCGGCCGGACCCAGGGGCATCAACGGGCACAGCAGCCTGAACGGCTCGCTGGCCGGACAGCTCGTCCGTCTGGCGGCGCCCGACGTCGAACGCGACGCTCCGGTGATAGCGACCTGGGCGCGCAATTCGGAATTCGTGCGCATGCTCGATGCGGACCCGGCACTGCCGTGGAGTCTGGCCGGCACGCGGAAGGATATGGAAGAGATGGCCAACCGCGAGCGGCCGAACAGCGTACATCTCATGATCCGTACCCTGGACGGTGACCAGGCCATCGGTTTTATCAGCCTGGGAGGGATCAACTGGGTGCATGGCAGCGCGTGGGTGGGCATTGGTATCGGTGACCCGGCCTTCTGGGGCAAGGGTTACGGGACTGAAGCGATGCAGCTGCTGCTGCATTACGCCTTCGACGAGCTGAACCTGTACCGGGTCAATCTGAACGTTTTTGAATATAACGAACGGGCCGTGCGCTCGTACAT
>JAYRNS010000113.1:0-3294 GCA_041912075.1 Anaerolineae bacterium | reverse complement strand
CTGCAACCGCGCCTCGGCCGACTTCATGATCTCGTCGGGTCTCATGGACGGCGAATATCAACGGCTGATCCCCGACTACGACACCTACCGCTCACGCAAGATCGAGCTGGGTGACGAGCCGCCGGTCGTGGAGATCACCGACCTGTCAGAAAACGACGTCCTGGCCGAGCTCGACGAGCTGCTCGCCGCAGCCGTCTAGAGACTGTTGATCAGAGATCCTGAAACAACGTCACCGGAGAACGCCGTACGGTGTTCCCCGGTGACGTTTTGTATACCGCTCTTTCACGCCCCTACCATTTTGCGCCCCCGGCGACTTGCGGTACACTCTCACCCTGGGCTCCCGGCACCCTACTCTCACAAAGGAACCTACCATGCTGCGCAACCGATTCGTGACTCTGCTCGTGTTGTTGGCCCTGGCCGCTGCCAGCGGCGGTGCACTGGCCCAATCTCCCGCCTCCAGCCGCCCCCAGGGCGGCGCCTGCACGCCCGGTGGTGCCTACGACCCTGCCTGTGACGTCAACCACGACGGGTTCATCGACATCAACGACGTTCAACTCACCGCCGGCCACTGGAACCAGGACGGTGTCTACACCGACAACAGCTGGCAGCTGACCGGCACTGCCGGCACCGATCCGCAGGTCAATTTCCTTGGCACGACCGACGGTCAGCCATTGGCCATCCAACCAGGCGGTGGTTTCGTAGGCATTGGGACGACCGCCCCGCAGACCCCACTTAACGTCGTGGGCACCAGCTGGTTCCAGGGTGACAGCACGCCGCTGCCAGCCGCCGCTGGGAAGGGCATTGCCGTCGGATTTGGTGGCGAGCAGGGGTATATTTTCGGCTTTGATTACGCGACCTTCACGCCGAAGAACCTGCTCCTCCAAAACCCTGGGGGTAACGTCGGCATCGGTACCTTGTATCCCACCGCCGGCCGGCTGCACGTCGACGGCGGTTCAAGCACTGCGGTGTACGCTACGTCGACCAATGGCATCGGCACATACGCCGTCAGCGGCACGAACGCCGCTGTGTATGGATACTCCAACGACGATTATGGCGTCGACGGGCGCAGCTTCAGCACGGTTGGTGTCTACGGGCAGTCGTACTCCAGCGCCGGCATGTTGGCGTATGGTCCCTACATCGGCATTCAGGCTAACTCGACCGGCAGTGATGCCAACCGCCAGGCGGTGCGCGGTGACAACAACGGCAGCGCCACGGGCTATGCCGGTTTGTTCTATGGCACCACCTGGGTCGCCGGCACATTTTACAAAAACGCCGGCGCCTTTCGCATCGACCACCCGCTCGATCCGGCCAACAAATACCTCAACCACTCGTTTGTCGAGTCACCCGACATGAAGAACATCTACGATGGGGTGGTGACGACTGACGCCGCCGGTAATGCCACAGTCGAGCTGCCCGCATGGTTCGAGGCGCTGAACAAGGATTTCCGTTACCAGCTGACGGTGATCGGCCAGTTTGCGCAGGCCATCATTTCTGAAAAGATCAAAGACAACCGCTTCAGTATCAAGACCGACAAACCGAATGTCGAGGTCTCCTGGCAGGTCACCGGCATCCGCCACGATCCCTACGCCGAACAGAACCGCATCCCGGTCGAGGAGATGAAACCGGCCGACCTGCGCGGGCTGTACGTCTATCCCGAAGGTTTTGACCGGCCGCATGCCGCCAGCATTGCTGGCCAGATGGGACTTGAACCTGGGTCTGAATTTCCGGCACAGCCACGTTGAGACCATTGGATTATAGTGGTTGCGGCAACCGACCAACAGGACACAGTAAATATGAAAACGGCGGATCAGGTGATCGAACAGCTACAAACCTCTGCCCGGCCTGACCAGCTCGACGGTATGGCCCGTTTCGGGCTGACCGGTGCGCGCCGCCTGGGCGTAGCGGTCCCCGACATGCGCCGCATCGCCAAAGCGGTGGGACGCGATCATGGGCTGGCGCTGGCGCTGTACGCGACCGGCATTCCCGAAGCTATGATGGTGGCCTCGATGATCGACGTGCCGGCGGAAGTCACCGACGCTCAAATGGAAGCCTGGGTCGTCGACTTTGCCGCGTGGGACGTGTGCGACCAGGTGTGTATGAACCTGTTCGAAAAGACGCCGCTGGCCTGGCAGAAAATTCACGACTGGTCGACACGCGATGAGGAGTTCGTCAAGCGCGCCGCCTTTGCCCTGATCGCCTGCCTGGCCTGGCACCACAAGACCGCCACCGACGACCAGTTCGTCGTGCTGATCCCAGTCATCAGGGCTGGCGCGACCGACGAGCGCAACATGGTCAGAAAAGCAGTGAGCTGGGCGCTGCGCAACATGGGTAAACGCAGCCCGGCGCTGCGCACCGTCGCCCTACAGACCGCGCAGGATCTGCGGCAGATCGACTCACGCCCGGCGCGTTGGATCGCCGCCGACGTACAACGCGACCTTGCCCGGGCCACTGTGCGGGCAGCCACCCCTACGCGTGGCGCCGCTGTGCCGGCAGAATGAGACCCAGTCAGCCTGGCGGCAAAATGGTAACTGAACACAAAATGAGCATCCTTTGGACTGGCCGGCAGCCTGTGGTGTCGTGTATACTGCGCACGTTCACCCACACATAGGCCGCTGGTTAGGGCTCGTAAAAGAATTACTTCCCGTGATTTGCCGGGAATTCCAGTCATAATGCCGGAAGTTATACTTTTACGATGCCTTACCACATCCAAGGAGGTTCCACATGTCCAACCCTGATGCCAACAAACGAGTTGTCCGGCGCTATATTGAGGAGTTCTGGAACGGCGACGATGCAGCCGTGATCGACGAAATCGCCACACCCGACGTCACCGGCCACCCCGGTGCCGGCCACACCCTGCAGGGCCGTGAGGTGCTCAAACAGCGTCACGCCGCGCTGCGCCAGGTCTACAGCGAGCCGCATTTCGCCGTCGAAGATTTGATCGCCGAAGGGGATAGGGTCCTGCTGCGCTGGTCCTTCTGCGGCCGCCACACCGGGCCCATTATGAGCGCGGCACCCACCGGGAAGCAGATCACCGTCGGCGGTATGAATATATTCCGTTTGGTCGATGGGAAAATCGCTGAGCTTTGGGTCAGTGCGGATGACTTCGGTGAGCTGCAGCAGCTGGGCGTGATTCCCAGCGCGTAACACCTGCACTCATCCGTTTCGGGATTGCCGAACTGGAGTTCGGCGATCCCGGCTCTCAGCGCACGATCGTCACCGAAAGTGCCTGCGCCATGCCGAACGACACCATACACGAACGGCCATCGACATCGACCAGCAGCGGACCTTCGAACG
>JAYRNS010000112.1:0-3562 GCA_041912075.1 Anaerolineae bacterium | reverse complement strand
GAACGGCTGACCGATGACGTGGCGCGCGAGATTCGCCGCACCCTCGACTTGCAGGATCGCACGAGCTCTTTTCTGGACACACTGGCCACACTGTACGATCGCGCAGCCGGGCGTCAGTTCGTGATTATCGTTGACCAGTTCGAGCAGGCCTTGAGCACGCCAGGTGACGCGACAGCGCTGGAAACGTTCCTCAAAGGGATCGCCTGGCTTAGCAACCAGGCCCGCCGTCGCTCGACAGTGGTCATTGTGCTGCGCGCCGACTGGTTGTACTTTCTCGAATCATTTCTGCGCCGCACCAATACTAACCTCAATCTGTACTCCTTTGTTTTTACGGTCGATCCGCTGACCCGCGACACGGCACGTGACATCATCATCCGTACGGTGGAAAAGCGCGGTTATCCCCACGATCCGGCGGTGGTCGACAGCATCATCGAGGCGCTGGGCCGCCATGCCACCACACCGCTCGCCGCCGGCCCCTACGTGCAGCCCGTGCAACTGCAGCTCGTTCTGCGTTACCTGCTCACCCTGGCCGAACGTGCGGGCAAACCGGAGACCATGCTGTCGGCCGACGTCTTCCGCCAGGCGGGTGGGGTCGAGAACATCCTGCGTCACTATCTGGACGAAGTGCTGCGCAGCCGGCCGGAAGCCTGGCGGCTGATGGCCCGCTTTATCGGACCAGATGGCCGCACGGGGCGCACATTGCCGCGCAGCGAGCTGTTGTCGGTCCCGGCTGCGGCCGATGTCGGGTTGGAAATCGAATTCCTGGTCGACCAGGGTCTGGTCGAGGCCTTCGAAGCCGACGATGGCACCACCTTCTGCCGGCTGTCACACGATTACCTGGCCAGCGCGGTGGCCGACTACCTGCGCGAAAACCCGGACCAGCAGGGGTGGAAGCTGGCAGAAGACTGGTTGGCCCGTGCCACCCTCGACTGGCAAGAGGCACGCCAGTTCAGCCCCGACAGCGAGCCGCTGTTGGAGCACCACCGCTATCTGCAAATTTACCAGTATCGCGAGCAGCTGCGGCTGACCGAGGATGCCCGCCAGGTGCTGGTGTGGAGCGCGCTGCGCGAGGGCCACCCCGGTTTGCACGACTGGCTGGCACGCGGCGGCTACCAGCCGTCCGATCTGGCCATCGTGAGTCACGAGCTGCTGGCTGCGGAGCCCGTTCGACAGGTGGCCGCGCGTCGCGCGGCCACCGTGCCAGCCGCAGCCGGCGGACCCGCTGCGACCGCGGGTGATTCTGCACCAGCTGCCCACGAACAAAGTACCACCAACAACGTGGCTACGTTTCGGCAGAACCTGGGCAGCAGCCTGCGGCAGGCATTCGTTCAACCACCCAACCGCACCACCCGGTTGGCAGCGGCGCGCGCGCTCTGGTCACTCAAGCTGGTCGAAGGAGCGCGTGAGCGGGTGCGCGTGGGTGGCGTGTTGTTCGCTAACTGGGCGCGCACGCACCAGGTGCAGCTTGCGTTGTACGTGGTGACTTTTGTGGCGTTCCTGCTGCTCACCGGTACCGTCTACGCCCGCAACCGCCCACCCGGTACCTGGACCGTGGTGGACACGCTCAACGCCGGGCTGCGCACGCCCCTGGTGATGGCCGACCCGCAGGCCCCCGACACCGTCTACGCCATGACGATGAGCGAGGCCGGGTCGCGCACCGGCAGCTCGCTCTACGTCAGCCAGGGCGGCACCTGGCAGCTGCGCAGCGCCAATTTCAGCAACACCGAACCCACTGCCATGACGATCGTGCGAGCAGACGGCCAAACCCATTTGTATGCTACGCTGTACTACGAAGGTGTGCTGCACAGCGCCGACGGCGGCCAGACGTGGGGGCTGATGAACGCCGGTCTGCCCTCCCATGGTCTCACCTCGATTGCGTCCGACCCTGACCAGCCCGGTGCCTTGTTTGTGGGCACCAACGACTGGCGCGGTGTTCTGCGCAGTACCGACAGCGGGGTTTCATGGGATTATTACGATTATCACGGCGAAATGCCAGGCGCGATGATCACCAACCTGGCTTTCACCCGTGCCAGCGGCGGCAACCTGGTGGCCGGCACGCAGGATGGACGTATTCTCGCGCACCCGCGGTCGTCCGATGCCTGGGTGTTACGTTTCGGACTGCCCAAAGGCGTCGTCACTGCCCTGGTGACCGCCCCCGGTGACGACACGGTGCTGTACGCCGGTACCAGCCGCGGGATTATCCTACGCTCGCTGGACGGCAGCCTTACCTGGGAAGCGGTCGGGCAGATCGCCAACCAGTTCAACATTACGTCACTGACGGTTACGCTGGCGGATACGCGGGAGGTGTACGCCAGCACCTACGGCAACGGCGGGTATACGATCTGGCGCAGCCGCGACGGCGGTGTGACGTGGGAACCGGTGGCCGGCCAGGGCATCGGACGCGCCCCGATTTACAGCCTGACCGCCGGCGGCCCGGGTGGTCTATATGCCGGTACGCAGGACGGTCTGTTCGTTTCGGCCGACGATGGGGCAAAGTGGGTCAAAGAGCCGTTGAACACCTCGTTGGTGGCGGTGCAGACCCTGGCCGTGCGCGGTGATTATCCAGCGCCGGTGTATGCCGGAATCGGCGGCTCCATCTACGTTAATGCCGATGGACAGTATCAGGATTGGACGTACAGCCAGGGGGTCGAGGCCGAGATCGTGCGCACGCTGGCGGTCGACCCGGCCAACGCGCTGAACGCCTACGCCGGCGTGATGCGGCTGGGCGCATGGTCGGTACTGGTGACGGAGGACGGTGGCCAGTCGTGGGTGATGACCAATCCGCCGCCGATCGACCCCATCGTGCCCGATACCACTGCGCTGGCCATCGCCCGGCGCAGCAATGGCCAGACCGTGGTCTATGCCGGGACGATCGGCTGTGGTGTTTTGCGCAGCACCGATCGCGGCCGCTCGTGGGACACCCTGGGCCGGACACGGTGCAGCCAGACGGCACAGCGCGGTATGCCCACCGACGTGTATGCCCTGGCTGTCGACGCCGGGAGTGCCGACACAGTTTACGCTGCGGCCAGCCAGGCTGTTTTCCGCTCGACCGACGGCGGCACGAACTGGCAGGAAATTGGACCCGACTTGACGAATCCAGTGCTTCAACTGGCGGCCGATCCAATCCAGGCCGGCAAGGTGCACCTGGTGGCCGGCCTGGCCGGTCTATGGACCAGCGATGATGGTGGTAACACCTGGCGCCAGCAGGGCACCGCGACGTTCGATGCGGCCAACTTGACGGCACTCACCGCCGTGCCCGCGGTGCAGGGCTATTTGGTGGTGGGTTCATCGGGCGGTGAGGTGTGGCGATCGACCGACGGTGGTCAGAGCTGGCAGGACATCCGGGAGAACCTGGCGGTGGGTCCAATTACCACCCTGGCGGCGACGAATGCGCCCGACAGCCGTATCCTGGTAGGCAGCCGTAAGGATGGGATCGCGGTGTTTGTGCCGGCGCGGAGAGGGGGGGGTGGGTTGTGGTGGGATCCGAGGGGAGGCGTGTGGGGGAGGAGGTGAAGCGGGGGTGAAGTGAGGGGTGTGGGCGGGTAGGGGTGTGGTCGGGGGG
>JAYRNS010000111.1:0-4897 GCA_041912075.1 Anaerolineae bacterium | reverse complement strand
GAAGTCGGGTTTGACGGCCAAGGCACGCTGGATAAACAGGGCAACCGACTCATACTGCGACAGGGAGCCGACGTCGAATGGCGCTGCCGGTGGACCACCACTGGCTGCCGCCGCGGAGCGGCCAGGCGGCAGCACTGGCAAAGACAGCGGCGGCACGGGATAATCGTGCTCACCATAGACGCGCAGGACAGTGCGGCTGGTGGCCAGCACTTTCAGGTGCGGGCAGGTGGCCAAAAGCGCAGTGATATCGGATGCGGCGGGCAGTACCTGTTCGAAGTTGTCGAGTACCAGCAGCAGCTGTTTGTCGCGACTGTAATCTTTGAGCGCCGCGAGCAGCGAGCGGTCAGCCGACTCACGGACCCCGAGCGTCTGGGCGATCGTCGACACGACCAGTTCAGGATCGGTCAGCGGTGCCAGCTCGACAAAATAGACACCATCGGCAAAATCGTCCAGCAGCTCGGCCGCTGCCTGCAGGGCCAGCCGGGTTTTGCCCACGCCGCCGGGACCACTGAGCGTCAGCAGGCGGACGGCGGAGCGGCGCAGAAGGGCCACGACCGACGCGATTTCAGCGTCACGACCGATCAGGGGTGTTTGTTGGACCGGCAGGTTGTGGCGGCGCTGGTCGATCGAAAGCAGCGGTGGAAAATCGTCCGGCAGACCACTGATTTGCAGCTGGTAGACCTGTTCCGGACGAATCAAATCCTTGAGACGGTGTTGGCCCAGATCACGCAGCGTGAGGTTGGCCGGCAGCGCATCGCGCACCAACTCTACCGTGGCGAGAGAGAGGAGCGCCTGCCCGCCGTGCCCAATACTGCGCAGGCGGGCGCAGCGGTTGACGGCCGAGCCGTAGTAATCACCCGCCCGCACGTCGGCCTCACCGGTGTGCAGCGCCAGGCGCACCCGCAGCGGGCGCGGCGTCGACCAGGTTTCGCGGTAGAGCGCTTCCTGGCAGGCCGCCGCCGCAGCCACCGCATCGGATGCACGCGCAAACACGGCGAAACGGCTGTCGCCTTCACCCCGCGGACGCACCACGACCCCGTCATGCGCCGCAACACACGCTTCGATGAGCTCATCGTGGCGCACGAGGGCGCTGCGCATGGCCTCCGGGGTTTCTTCCCACAGGCGCGTACTGCCGACGACGTCGGTAAACAGGAAAGTCACTGTTCCGGTTGGCAGTTCGGACATGGCCGTTCGCTACAGCCGCTCCAATGTGATGAGGGTGATGTCATCCTCCTGCTCCCACCCTTCGCCGGTAAACTGGGTCAGAGCAGCCAGAAGATGCTCGATCATGGTGTGGCAGATGCCGTAGGAAAACTGGGCCACCACCTGCTGCAGACGTGGAAAACCGAACATGTCACCGTCGCGGTTGTGCGCTTCGACCAGGCCATCGCTGTAGAGGCAAAGCTGGTCGCCTGGCCGCAGGATGGTCTCCTTCTCCTCGTAGGGCATACCGGGAAGAAGGCCGAGCGGCATACCCGTCGCGCGCAACGCGGTTGCCACTGGCCCGCTGTGCAGGTACGGCAGGTCGTGCCCCGCGTTGGCAAACCTCAGGATACCTGTGGCTGGATTCAGCACGGCACACAGACAGGTCACGAACATGCCGGGCGGCATGTCAGGACAGAGCAGCTCGTTGGTGTGACCCAGGATGGTGCCGGGGTTGCTGGTACCCTGCGCTACCCCGCGCACGATGCTGCGTGTGGTGGCCATCACCAGGGCGGCCGGCATGCCCTTACCGGTGGCATCACCGATCACCAGACCCAGGCAGCCGTCGGGCAGCGCCAGAAAATCGTAAAAATCGCCGCCCACCGCCCACGCCGGCTGGTAATAGGTGGCCATCGACCAACCCGGTAGATGGGGCAGTTCTTTGGGCAGCAGGGCCTGTTGGATGCGCTGGGCCACACGCTGCTCTTGGGCGATGCGTTCCTGCGCCAGCTGACGCTCGCGTTCGGCACGTTCGGCCGCAATCAGCTGGGCCTGGGCCGCCTGTAGTTCCTGATAAGCCTGCGTCAGCAGACGGTTTTTCTCCTGCAGGTCGCGGATCGTGGCTTCGTCGGCTTCCTGCAAACGCTGGCTCAGCGCGCGCAGCGCCTGGAGGGCAATGGCGGGGTGTTTGCGCAGAATGGCATCGGCTGCACCACGACTCATGGCCCCCACTTCCGTTGGAACACGCGCACACACGGTGGCAGTACGCCGGTGGTCGGGGTTGATCAGACTCATTTCACCGACCACTTGTCCCGGACCGCGCACCCCCAGCGACCGTACGTCGGGTGTACCGTATGCCTTGAGGATCTCCAACTCGCCGCTCAGCACCAGGTAGAGACAATCACCGACCTCTCCCTCGCGAATCAACACGGTGCCGGGTTCGACGACCCGGTGCTGCAAGGATGCGACCGCCGAGGCCACGTCCTCGTCTGGCAGGGAGGTAAAAAAAGGAATGTTGCGCAGGAAGTCTGTGTCCATGAAACGAGCACACCTCCGGTGGTGGGTGAAGTGTAGTCAAAGCGAGTGCGGTTGTCAAGCGAACGGCATTCTTTTTCCAGCCGACTTGACAAAACAGACCGCGCGGCTATAATTGGCCCCTGAAGGCGCATTCGTCTAGGGGCCCAGGACGCCGCCCTCTCAAGGCGGTAACAGGGGTTCGAATCCCCTATGCGCTACCAACCAAACACCTTGCCAGCCCTGGCAGGGTGTTTTTTGTTCCTTAGCCACACACCACACCGATCGCCTGTACCGCCTCTACGTTTTTTGTGTCGCGTGCCAACCTTAAAAATTTCGCACATTCCGCGATTCGGTCTCCTGCATGACTAGACAAACAGACAATTACCCTGTATAATCCATGTCAGGTGGGGCAAGGTGGGGTGTTTTCCCTACAATTATGGTTATTTTGCCGCCAAAGTGGGACAAACAGAACATATGTTCTTAGGTCGATTCGAGCACGTGCTGGACAGCAAATCGCGCCTGACCGTTCCGGTCAAGTATCGCCCGGTGCTGTCCGAGGGCATGGTCGTCACCAAGGGGCCAGGGGATTTCCTGGTGCTGTTTCCCGCCGGCGAGTGGGAACGGCTGGTGGCCCGCTCGCGCGACCTGCCCACCTTGACCGACGAAGACGTGGCCGAGCTGCGGCGCTGGTTGTTTGCCGAGGCAGCCGAGGTCGAGATGGACAGCCAGGGCCGGATCATCATTCCCAGCGAGCTGCGCGACCACGCCGGTATTACCAACGCCGTGACCCTGGCTGGAGTCGATACGCACGTCGAGCTGTGGACACCGGCCTATTGGCAGAACCGGACCGCACACCGCATGCAGGATAACGAGCTGACCGCCTCGTTCCGCACACTGCGTCTGTAGGAGCACCGGGGTGACAGAAGGACACATGCCCGTGCTGCTGCACGCCACCCTGGAAGGGTTGGCGCTGCGGCCAGGGTCGGACGTCATCGATGGTACGCTGGGGGGTGCTGGGCACGCGGCGGCGATCCTGGCGGCCACATCGCCCAACGGGCGTCTCCTGGCCCTCGATGCCGATGGCAGCGCGGTGGCACGTGGTCGCCAACGCCTGGCCGGTTTTGGCAGCCGGGTCATTCTGGCCCAGGCCAACTTCGACCAGATGGCCATCGTGGCTGGGGCGTACCGGTTTGTGCCCGATGCGATTGTGCTTGACCTGGGGCTGTCGTCCTACCAGCTAGACGATGCGCAGCGTGGCTTCAGCTTCCAGGGTGAGGGACCGCTGGACATGCGGTTCGACCCCCAGCACGGGCGCCCGGCGGCCGATCTGGTCAATACGTGGGACGAGGCCGAGCTGGCCGACCTGATTTATCGTTACGGCGAGGACCGCCACGCGCGGCGTATCGCCCGAGCCATCGTCCAGGCTCGTCCCGTCACCAGCACACGTGCCTTGGCGGCATTGATCGAACGCACCGTCGGTGGCAGCCGAGAGCGTATCCATCCCGCCACGCGCACCTTCCAGGCGCTGCGGATGGCGGTCAACGATGAGTTGGGGGCTTTGGAACGGACACTGCCTCAGGCCGTCATGCTGTTACGACCGGGTGGCCGTCTGGCGGTCATCAGCTTTCATTCTTTGGAAGATCGCCGGGTCAAACAGTTTATGCAGCGCGAGGCGCAGGACTGCGTCTGCCCGCCCAAGATACCGGTGTGCGTGTGCGGTCATCGGGCGAGCCTGCGTCTAGTGACACGTAAGCCGGTCATGGCGGCGGCTGAAGAAGTCGCAGAAAACCCACGCAGCCGCAGTGCTCGTCTGCGAATTGCAGAAAAGTTGGCCGCTGCGAGCTGACATGTTCGTCGAGGAGGTTGTGTGATCATCCATCTGCCGCGCCAGCTGTTGCGCCCGGAAGCGGTCCTCCAACGTCGCCGCCGGCCGCTGAGCAATGAAGCGCGCCTGGCTCGCTACCTGGCCTTCGTGGCGCTGGTGTGTCTGGCGGGCTACGTCTACTTGCTGCCGGCGAGCCGTACCGTGGCGATTCAGGCACAGATCCGGCAGGTGACGAGTGATTACGAGACCCAACTGACGGCGAATGCCGAAACGGTCATTGCCATCAGCCGGTACACGAACATGACAGCCTTGTCGGCAAGGGCACGGCAAAAGGGTTTTGAGGTGCCGGCATCGCCGGTGTTTGTACCGGTGCCCGGTATGCCGGGTGGCCCGCTGGCCTCGAGTCTGCAACTGAGCAACGACTCGCCGGCGGCGCTGGTAGGAATCAGCACCGTCGATGTACCGGCGCGTTGAGTCTGACCATGACCGATACCAACGAGGTGCGCTCTCTGCCGCGCGTGCGGCTCATCTTCTGGTTTATCGTCATTGTGATGGGACTCTTGAGCTTGCAGTTCGTGCGGCTGCAAGTTCTCAAGGCCGCAGCACCGTCACCCGATACCCCGCGGGTGGTGT
>JAYRNS010000110.1:0-14806 GCA_041912075.1 Anaerolineae bacterium | reverse complement strand
TTGGGTTCCAAGGTCAGCATACCTGCCAGGCGCTGCCAGTTACTCACACAGTGCGCCACCGCATCGGGCTCACGCATCACCGCCTGGTATAACCCGCAGGCGTTGCTAACCTCCGTCACCGGCTGTCCCTGCATATCGGTGATGACCATCATCACCCCCAAGGCGTCGGCAAATGCGTCCTGGATCATCTGCGAGCAGGGCATGGGCAGCAGCTGGGCCAGCGGCGCGTCGGTTTCAGACCGTGGTGCCGGTGATGACGCGGGTGCCGGCATGCTGGTGCTGGTCTGGTTGCGCAGCCAGCGCTCCAGCTCGCCCCGATCGAACCGCCACTGTTTACCCACCCGCAGTGCCGGCAGCTGACCGCTTTCTGCCATCCGATAGATGGTGGTGCGGTCGACCTGTAACATGTCTTGAACGTCGCGTGCAGTCAGTAATTCGGCCATGTTCTGCTTTGTGGTTGACAGTCGGGCCAGTGGCCCTGCTGGATGCTTCGTGACAAAAATCACATGTGCATTGTACACCATGCGGCGCAGTGACGGTATGATGTGCATCATAATGCAGTGTGTGCATATCATGCAGATTTGCAGAGGGAGTAGGGAGAGGGAGTAGGGAGTAGGGAGTACGGAGTAAGGAGTAGGGGCGTTGGGCGCGCTGAACGACCGTTCGACCAGGTCTGCCGGCGGACGGCGATTCGCGCATTCGCGCCCTATTCGCGGACGGCGATTCGCGCATTCGCGCCCTATTCGCGGACGGCGATTCGCGGACGGCGATTCGCGGACGGCGATTCGTTGCGAACGGATCGGGGGAGTGGATTACTGGCGGCGGCCGAGGTAGGCTTCGACGATGCGCGGGTCGCGGCGGAGGCCGGGGGCGGGGCCGGATTGGGTGATACGGCCGTTTTCCAGGACGTAGGCGTAGTCGGCGATGTCCAGGGCTTTGCGGGCGTTTTGCTCGACGAGCAGCAGGGTGGCGCCGGCCGATTTCAGGTCGGCGATGATGCGGAAGATTTCCTGGACGAGCAGGGGGGCCAGACCGAGGGAGGGTTCGTCGAGCATGAGCAGTTTGGGTTGGGCCATCAGGGCCCGGCCAATGGCCAGCATCTGCTGCTCACCGCCCGAAAGGGAGCCGGCCAGCTGCTGGCGGCGTTCGTACAACCGTGGAAATCGGGTGTAGATGGCCGCCAGATCGGCCGGGGTGCCACGGGTGCGCCGGCTGACGGCGCCCAGGAGCAGATTCTCCTCGACGGTGAGCGGTGCCAACACCTGGCGCCCTTCGGGTACCTGGACGATGCCCAGACCGGTCACCCGGTCGGCCCGCCAGCCGGTGATATTCTGGCCCTCGAAGACCACTCTGCCGGTTTGCGGGGTGAGCAGCCCGCTGATCGTGTTGAGGGTCGTCGATTTGCCGGCACCGTTGGCCCCGATCAAGGCCACCACGCTGCCGCGTGACACGGCGAAGCTGACACCCTGCAGGGCCGCGATGGCGCCGTACGCGGTGTGGAGGTCGTCGACCGTCAGCAGCGCAGAATCAGTGGACGGGTCCATGATGCACCGGCTCTTCCTCACCCAGGTAGGCCTCGATCACCAGCGGATCGCTGCGTACGGCGTCCACCGGACCGTCGGCGATCTTGCGGCCAAAATTGAGCACCACCACCTGGTTGCAGATCGGCATGATCAGGTCCATGTCGTGTTCGATGACCAGCAGTGTGAGACCGGTGGCCTGCAGGGTTAGCAGGAACGCGGCCAGCTGTTCGGTCTCGGCGCTGTTCATCCCCGCGGCCGGCTCGTCGAGCAGCAGCAGCCGGGGCCCCACCGCAAGGGCGCGGGCAATTTCAACCCGGCGCTGGTTGCCATAGGAGAGGGTTCCCGCGGCTGCGGTGGCCAGGTGGGCCATGTTCAGCCGTTCGAGCAGGGCCAGCGCCGCATCACGTGTGGTGCGCGCGGCCTGGCGGCTGCGCGGCAGGTGCAGGATCGTCTCCAGCACGGTGCCGCGTTCGTGCAGGTGATGACCCACCATCACGTTTTCGAGCACGGTCAGGTCACCAAACAGACGAATATTCTGAAAGGTCCGTCCCACCCCGCGGGCCGCGACCTGGTGCGGTTTCAGACCTGAGACCAGCTGGCCGGCCAGCGTGACCCGCCCCGCGGTGGGGGCTTGCAGCCCGCTGATGACGTTGATCAGGGTGGTTTTGCCGGCACCGTTGGGACCAATCAGCCCGCAAACGTCCCCCGCCTGCACCTGGAAGGAGACGTCGTCGAGCGCGGCCAAACCACCAAAGTGGCAGCTGATTTGATCGATGGTAAGGAGGTGGTTCGTGCCCATCGGCGTCAGCCAAAACCTTGCTGCTGCGACACGGGGGGCGCCGTGGGAGCCGGCGCGCGGCGCCGCCAGCGCCGCCAGAAACGCGGGTCGGCCAGACCGCGCGGCAGGTAGATGATGGCCAGCATGATCACCAGGCCATTGACCACCTCGCGCCGTTCCTGCAAAAATCGCAGCACCTCGGGCAGCGCGGTCAGCACGGTCGCCCCCAGGATCGGCCCGACCCAGGTGGTCATACCGCCCAACACGGCGTAGGCCAGGATGTCGACGGCACGTCCAAAAAAATAGTTGCGCGGATCGATGACGCGCACGATGGGCGCACTCAGCGCCCCGGCGCCGGCCGCGATGAGAGCCCCCAGCACGAACACCAGGATCTTGTAGCGCATCACGTCGATGCCCAACGTGCCGGCGGCCGACTCGTCGAGGCGGATCGACGCCATGATGCGCCCGTAACGCGAACGCTGGAGGGTCGCCAGTACGTAGACGAGGACCAGCACGTAGAGCAGGATGGGCCAGGTCGTGCTGGGCAGACCCAGGATGGGTGTGGGGCTGCGGTAGGTCAATGTGATGCCTTCGGCGCCATGGAAGACGACGGCGTCGGGATTGCCGCTGACGGCGCGCACCAATTTGTCGCCGTTGAGTGCCAGGATACGCACGATCTCGCCAAAACCCAGGGTCGCGATCGCCAGGTAGATGTCATTCAGCCGCAGTACGACCAGCCCAAAGGGCAGGGCAATGGCCAGGGCCACCACGAGCGCCAGGACAAAACCGAGCGCGGGTGACAGGCCGGTCTGGGTGGCGATGATGGCGGCGGTGTAGGCGCCGATGGCCATAAAACCGGCGTTGGCCAGCGACAGCAGCCCGGTCGCCAGGGTCGGGTAGATGCTCAGCCCGAGGGCGATGTTGATCAGGATGAAGTTGATGACCGAAATGTTGTTGACAAGGAAGTCAGGCATCGATCGGGGTCTCCATCACGTGCGCACGCTGCCGCTGCGGCCAAAGATGCCGTAGGGACGCACCAACAAAACCAGGATCAGCAGGGCGTAGACGAAGGCGTCGCGCAGGCTGCTGTCCAGGTAGGCCACGCTCAGGACACGGATCATGCCGACGAGGAAGGCGGCGAGCACGGTGCCACGAATGTTGCCCATGCCGCCGAGGATGATCACCGTCAGGCCGGCGAGCTCGACCTCGGTGCCCATGTTAGGTTCCAGACGGTTGAAGGCCAGCCCCAACAGCACACCCGCGGCACCGGCCAGGGCACCCGATATGAAAAAGGTGAGAGCAATCGCACGGTCGACATTGATACCCAGCAGCCGTGCGGTGCGTTCATTCCAGGCAATCGCACGGATGCTGCGACCCAGTTGGGTGCGTTCGATCAACACGTTCAACGCCAGCATGAGTACGATCGCCAGAACCAGCACGAGCACCTGCACCGGGGCGATCACCGCATTGGGCAGGACCTGGTAGGGCGTGTTGGAGAAGATGGTTGGCGGGAAGCGCGAGACCTGAGCGCCAAACAGACCCAGGGCCACGCTGATGAAGACGATCGACGCGCCAATCGACGCGATCATCGGTGCCAGCCGCGGCACCGGTCCCTGGCGCAGCGGGCGCAGGGCACGGAAATCGGCCACGATGCCGGCCAACAGCAGGGCTGCCCCGCTGACCAGCGCCAGCTGTTGAACCCACCCCGACCACGGGCCAATCAGACCCAGGATCAGGATGACAAAACCAATCCAGAGCACGATACTGCCCGACGTCAGGGCGCGCAGCGGTTTGAAGGCTACCCGGTCGAGCACGATGGCCAGTACCCCGGCGGCCACCATGGCCGCAGGTATGGCGGCCCACAGCGGCCAGTCGAAGCGTGTCACCAACAGGAAGGCGGTGTAGGCGCCCCACATGAAGGTGGCACCGTGGGCCAGGTTGACGATGTCGAGCACGCCAAAGACCAGGGTGTAGCCCAGGGCAAACAGCGCCAGGACCGCGCCCTGCCAGATGCCGTTGATGAGCTGCTGTGGTAGTTGTTCCATAGGTGGGCGCCGTCTGGCGCCTCACGCGATGCCGCGAAAACGCGAAGAAAGATATCGCTGCCGGGTCTGTTGCGCGGCGTCGCGTGAGGACGATCGATCTTGCGTGCGGTATTTACTCGAACAGCGCGAACTTGCCGTCCTTGACCATCTGCACCACCGGTGTATGGACCGGGTTGCGGTTGGCGTCAAAGGAATACGTGCCGAGCACTGTCGGTAGGTCCTTGATCTGCGCCATGGCATCGCGGATCGCCTGCGAATCGGCCGAGCCGGCGGTCTTGATCGCATTAGCCAGGATGTACACGCCGGCGTAGGCCTGGGCCGCGAACTGGTCGGGGTTGGCGCCGTATTTGGCGTTGTAGGCTTTGACAAACTCCTGGTTACCGGGGCTGTCGTTGGCGATGAACCAGGCGGCGCCGGAGATAGCCCCTTCGGCGGCGGGCCCGGCCAGCTCGGCCAGTTTGGGCGAGTTGAAGCCGTTGCCACCGATGAACCGCACGCTGTCGGGGATGCCCAGCTGGCGGGCCTGGCTCATGATCCCCGCGGCCTCTTCGGCCAGGGCCGAGACCACGATGGCGTCCGGGTTCAGGTTCTTGATCTTGGTGAGCTGGGCCGAGTAGTCGGCATCGCCCTTTTTGAAGGTTTCGGTCGTGAGGATCTCGACGCCGTTGGCCTCGAGGGCCGCTTTGAAGGCGTCGTACCCGCTGGTCGTGAAGGCGTCGTCGTCACCGTACATGACGGCCACCTTGGTATAACCCAGCTTGTCCTTGGTCACTTTGATCGTGTTGGGGATCACCTCGCTTTCGGGCAGGCTGTCGCGAAAGATAAAATCGCCCATTTCGGTGATACCCGCGGCCGTATTGGACGTGGCCAGCACCAGCACCTTCTTATCCTGCGCCATCGGGTCGGCCGCTTTGGCCGAATTGGAAAGGGTTGGGCCAAGGATCGCGACAACCTTGTCCTGGTTCAACAGTTTCTCGAAGGCGGCAATGGCACCTTCTTTGGTGGAGCGGTCATCCTCGGTCGTCAACACGAGTTTGGCATCGCCCAGCATACCTGACTGGTTGATTTCTTCGATCGCCATCTCGGCCGCGTTTTTCTGCGAAGGGCCGTAGATGGCGGCGGCGCCCGTGAGTGACCAGACGGCACCGATGGGGATGTCACCGCTGAGTCCGCTGGCCGCTGGGGCCGCTTCGGTCGGCGCCGTTTCCGGTGCGGCGGTGGGTGCGGCGGCCGGCGTGGTGCAGCTAACCAGCAGCAGGCTGGCGATGACGAGCAACAAGGCAAGGCTGCGTTTCATGGTGTGACCTCCTGAAATGAAGAAGTGCAGAGAAAGGGTGAGGCGCTTTGGGTAAGGCATCTTACCATATTCAATTTGGTGTGTCAATCCTCGAATTTTGTCTGGACCGCAAATCTGCGCCAATAGGCGCGAATCATTTTCCCTCTATCGTGAACCGCGATGGCTAGTGGGTCACTTGCCATGACTGCGGCCATTGCTCGAGCGTATTCGATGGCCATGCTCAAGCCGGGTGCCCCACGAGTCAACGCGCGCGGGGCGGGTGATGCAAGGCCAGCGTGCGTGGTGAGCGAGGGAGCGATGCTTTGACGAGAAGGCGAAAGTGCACTACACTTCTGCCGCAGCGGGCAGCTGGTTTGATCACGAACGCGTTGAGGAGAGTTGTGGTTCATGCGCCAGTTCAAAACGATTTATGCGCAAAACAGACCGGTTTTGTCCATCGAGTTGTTTCCGCCGAAGACCGATGCCGGCCAGGCGAACCTGGACCAGGAGCTGTTGAGCCTGGTGACGCACCGGCCGGCATTCATTTCCGTCACCTATGGCGCAGGGGGTTCCACGCGCGACAAAACGTTGTCGCTGGTGCAGGACATCCGCACCCGTTTTGGGCCGGCGTATGGATTGGAGGCGGTGCCGCACTTCACCTGCGTCGGGTCGAGCCGGCAGGACATTCGTGAGTACGTCGATCGCGCCGTGGCACAGGGTGCCCACAATATGGTGGTGCTGCGCGGTGACCCGCCGGTCGGGATGACGCAGTTTCAGCCGGCGCCCGATGGGCTGCGTCACGCCGACGAGCTGGTTGCCTTTATCCGGACGCATACGGATGCGCTCGATCTGGCGGTGGCCGGTTATCCCGAAGGGCACGTCGAATGCCGCGAGCTCGACCAGGACGTGACCTACCTCAAGCGCAAGATGGACGCCGGTGCATCGGTGGTGCTGACGCAGCTGTTCTACGACAACACCGACTTCTACCGTTTTCGCGACGTGGCCGCCCGCCAGGGAATCACGATCCCCATCGTGCCCGGCATCATGCCGATCACCCGCTTCTCGCAGATTCAGCGCATCACCGGGCTGTGTGGCGCACGCATCCCCGAGGAGCTGGCCCTTGGCCTCCTGGCGCACGTGGACGGCTCCGAGGACCAGCAGCAGGCTGGCGTCGATTATGCCATCGAACAATGCCGTGACCTGCTGGAGAACGGCGTCCCGGGACTGCACATCTTTACGCTCAACAAGGGGCACGCCACGTCACGCCTGGTCGATGCCCTTGGTTCGTACTTCACAGGCTAAATCGCCGGTCGTGCCTGGCGGCGCCAGGGCCGGATGACTGGCCTCTCCGGTTCGAATCAGCCGCTGGCTTCAGCACGCAGCGGGGCCAGCAGGAGCTCCTCGACATCGGCGGGCACGACGCCGCGGGGCAGCAGCTCCGGCCACAGTTCGATGGGCGGCTCGGCCACGACACTGCGCGGTAGTTTGATGGTCGCCAGGTCGTCGTGCAGATAGCGGCGTTCCCCGCAGTGGCGGGCGTCACACTGTGGAATCTCGACCGTGCCACACTCGCGCCAGGGGCAGGTGCGGCCGAGATACGTGTCGTGCGTGTCAGCCAGGAAGATGTCCCCGCTGCAGTGCAGGCTCTGGACGTGACTGCGCCAGCGGCGCCCCAGTTTGGCCAGGGGACCCAGATTGGCGTCGTCGGTCACCGTCACCAGCAGATCCGCGTCACGCGGCAGGGGGGTATCGGTGGCCATCGAACCGATCACGGCAATGCGCACGACGCCCGGCACCTTGCGCACGCTGCGCACGATCGGCAGCATCTCCTGCAAGAGCCGCTCACGCATGCCCGGTTGGTCCTGACCAGGCTCTTCGACCTCATCCACCACCAGCTCGACGTCTTCGGTAGCCAGCCATTCGGCCAGACGCTCGCGCAGACGCTGGTTTTTGAAACGAAACCACCGTTCGCGCTCGTGGCGGTGCCCCGCCAGGGCAGCTTTGAAACGGCGGAACGCCCCCTGTCCCGCGATGGCCTGCGTCAGCTCGTTGCGCAAATCCTTGTCCTGCACGGTCGTGATGAAGACTTCGATATCCTGGTAGCTGCGGCGCGAATCGGCCTTGGGCAGGCGCAGATACCGCGTACCGAGCTGGTCCTGTATCTCGTCGACCTGCTGGACTGGGGTGGTCACGGTTTCATTACTGAGTGACGAATAGCGGCTGTAGTCCGTTCTTCTCAGGTCATCGTGCAGCGGGCGGGCGCGTGTTTCGCCCAGCCGCAGCCAGGCCTGGTAGGATTGGTCAGGAACCGACACGACGCCGCCGCTGTCCAGGTCCAAAAAATAGTGGGTTTGCCCGGATACATCTTCCAATGCAAATTCGAGGGTCGTCAGGTCGGGTTTCACCTTACGCATAGTTGAGAGACTCCTGCTGTCAGGCCGCGGTGCCAAGGAGGTGAGGCACCGGGACCGCTTGCGATATCCAGACGTGGTGGGATCGGGCCGCACTTATTATACTGCTGTTTGGCAAGAAGCGGCAACTATGGCCCCGCAACGAAATAACTTGGCAGATTCGTCGCCTATTCCTTGCGGGGCGTATGACAATCACGAGTCACAGGGTGTATCATCCCTCTGTGACCGGCCGCAAAACCGGAATTTGCCGGCGGGTAATGGGAACGGCTACAATGCGCGTAACACATTTGCGGAGTGATGGCACAGTGCGTGCGCAACGATTATGGGTCGTGGTTGTTTGTCTGATCGCCAGCCTGACCGGTTGTGCTGACCGGCCGAGTGAACCGGTACCGACGCCGTTGGTGGTGGTACCACTCACACCGACGCCGGTGCGGCCGTCTTTTGGACCGATCCAGTTCGGGTTGGGTCTCGTCGATGACGCGCGGGTGGTGCGGGCGGGTACGTCGTTTCCGGAAGGCATCTACAAGGTTTATGCGGCGTTTACCCACCAGGGAATGTCACCCGACGTAGAATGGCGGCGTGAGTGGTATTTCAACGGCCAGCTCCTGGAGAGTACCAGGGCCAGCGAACGCGGGACGCAGACGGCGCGGGGGGTTACCTGGCTGAGCATGTTTCACGCCGACGGGCTGCGGCCGGGCACGTGGGAGCTGCGGTTGTACATCGACGACCAGCTGGTGCAGCGTGGGGCGTTCCAGGTGGTGCCGCGGTTACCCGGTGATCCGGTGTTCAAGCCGATCACCTTTGCCCGCCAGACGAGCCCGACGATGGAACCGGTCGAACCGCGGATCCAGTTCACCTCCGGGATCACCATGGTGCACGGTATCTTCCAGGCCGAAAATCTGGTCCCGGGCACGACCTTCGAGCGCGTGTGGTACTTCAACGGCGAAGAGCGGCTGCGCGGCAGCGAGACCGTGGGTGTGCCGCCAAAGGACGTGTATGACGCCGTCTTGTTCGTCAACGAGGGCGCCTTTGCGCCGGGCACGTACACGCTGGAGATCTACCACAAAGGCCAGCTGGCGCAGGCAGGGTCGTTCCAGGTCAAGTAAGGCATCGTAAAAGAATAACTTCCGGCAATTTGGTTGGATTTCGCAGCAATTCACGGGAAGTTATTCTTTTACGAGCCCTAAGTCGCCAGCGATTCAGTTCAGGCCCTGGCGCCGGAACCACCAGAACATGCCGGCAGGCACGACAACCATCAGGATGATGCTCAACACCATGGCGATAGTACTCTGGAACGGCAGGCCGACCCAATTCATGCCAAAGAAGCCGGTGAGAAAAGTGAGAGGCAGAAAGATCGTGGAGATGACGGTCAGGCGGCGCATGACTTCGTTGAGGGTGTTGCCCTGGACCGAGAGATAGGCTTCGAGACCACTGGTTAGCTGGTCACGCAGCATGTCGATGCCGTCGAGCACGCGCACGGTGTGGTCGTAGACGTCGTTGAAGTAGGCGAGCGAGACCAGGGAAACGATGGGCGGGTCGCGGCGCAGCAGGACGTTGAGGGCCTCGCGGGTGGGGGCGACGACGCGGCGAAAGGCGACCAGCTCCTTTTTAAGGTAGAAGATATCGTCGAGCACGCTGCGGTCGAAGCGTTCGAAGATGCGGTCTTCGTAGGTATCGACGCGTTCGGAGAGCTCGTCGACGATGGGGAAATAGCCATCGACGACGGCATCGAGCACGGCGTAGAGTAGGGCGCCGACGGTGGTGCCGACCGATTCGGTGCTGCGCTGCCAGCGGTCGGCGACCTGGCTGATTTCGTGGACTGGTTTTTGGTGGACTGTCACGACGAAGTTGTTACCGACGAAAATATCGACCTCGCGCAGATCGAGGCCATCGTCCTCGGCCGCCAGGTTGGCGGCATAGACGACGATGAAATAGTAATCGGCATAGGTGTCGATCTTGGGACGCTGGTGGGGCCGTTCGACGTCTTCCAGGGCCAGGGGGTGGAAGTGAAAGTGTTGGCGCAGGACATCGACCGCGGTGGTATCGACCGGTGACATGTCGACCCACACGAGGACATCGGTTTGGGTCAGGTAATGTTCGAGCTGCTGCGGGTCGGAGCTTTGTTGAAACTTGCCCTGTTGGTAGGTCGTGATCGTGATCATGGCGGGTAACGAACCTCGCGAGTTGGCGTGGACGGGCGGGGTCACACGCGCAGCATGTCGATGGCCGACGGGTAGAACAAGAGTGCCCCCTGCCAGGAATCGTCATCGCGCCGGTTGAGCTCCCACACACCGGCGGGTGGCAGGGGGTTGTGCGAATCGAAACGGCGCGTGAACGGGCTCAGATCGGGGGAGGGGCTCACCACGGTCTGCAGCAGCGCGGTGATGGGGCCGCCGTGCGAGACCAGGGCGACCGCGCCGGCGGTGGGGGCATCGAGCACCAGGCGTTGCCAGAGGTCGAGCATGCGGTCGGCGATATCGGCCAGGCGGGTGCCGTTGGGGATTTCGAGCAGGGCGGGATCGACAACGGCAGGCAGGTCGAGGGCGGCGCCGAGGATGGTGGCGGTTTCGTGGGCGCGGGCCATGGCCGAGGTGTAGAGCTGCTGGATGCCGGCGTTGGCCAGGTGGCTGGCCAGCAGGTAGGCCTCGTCGCGCCCCTGTGCAGACAACGGCGGGCCGGGGGGCACGTCGTAGGGGATGTCGCGCACGCTGCGGTCGGGGGTGGCATGGCGGATCAGGTAGACGGTGTGTGGTTTGGGCATGGGGGGAGTGTAATGCAGATTGGGGGGGAGGGCAAATCGGAGTAGGGAGTAAGGAGTACGGAGTACGGAGTAGGGATTACTGGGAGCGCCAAACTGGAGTTCGGGGGGGTCGTGGAACGGATGGCTGTCGACGGATTCGGGGAGTGGAGTGAACGGATTACTGTCAGCGCGGGTGGGACCCGGTCCCACCCTGGGGAACGGATTGAATGGTATGCGGGAGCGCTGCTATCTGTGGCGGTGGGAGCACCGGAACGGATGGCGGGTTGACCGGGGCGCGGCTTTTTTTGCCCAAAGGCGGCGCGGGTGGTATACTCGCCCATGTGCCGGCCCGCTAGCTCAATTGGCAGAGCAAGTGACTCTTAATCACTGGGTTTAGGGTTCGAGTCCCTGGCGGGTCATAGGCGAATGGGTAACGGTCGAGAGATGACTGATCTCTTGGCCGTTTTTCATTTGCGGAACGTCTTGCAGGTTCATACCGGGCTGAATCCCGCCAACATCGAATTCCTGCGCCTGGGCTGCGTTTTGACGGCCCGAATTTGCCCTTGCCGATCGAAGAAATCGTGGAACATCTCGCCCCCGAACATGAAACGAACCCAACCTAACAGCTAATGGGCATTACTGCTGAGATCGACCCTATCGTCAATCCTGGCCGGACCATTACGCCATTTGCACGTTGCCCGCCGCATCGAACTGCAGGACGCTTTCCTTGACACTCAGGTCGATCAGGTTGGCGTCGACGTAGCCGTTTGCATCCAGGCTCAGCCGGATGCGGAGCTCCATGCCGGCCTCCACCAGCGGCTGGATCACAGCCTGGTAGAAGTCGTACCAATGACGCCAATCCAGCGGCGTGTCGATGCGCACATGTCGATACACTGCCGGTGGAGGCGGTGGAGGAATGACGACCCCACGACGGCCTTCGCTGTGCCCCGCCGGTGGTGGCGACAGCGGTGGCGACGGTGGTGCCGCCGGCACTTTCTGTCCCATCAATGTCGTGGCCAGCTCTGGACGCAGCAGCCAGGCGCCGTCGAGGATGGCAAATTCGCCAGCCGGCAAGGTCTCCTCGAAATGCACGGTGTCGAAGGCGGTGCCATCGCCCAAGGCGTAGGCAAAGAGGCCACGCTGTACCCCCCAGGCAATGGTCTGCTGTAAGGCTTCGGGCCCTGTGAGCATGGGCAGGTAGGGGAACCGGCAGAAGTAGTCCCACAACGTGGCCACGTTGATGCTGGCCTCCTCAGCCGGCCACAAACGCCACTGATCCCCCTTGCCCTCGCTGATGAGCCGCGGGTCCAGCCGGCTCAGCAGGCGCTGCTCGTCGCTCAGCCGCTGCCAGGCGCGTCCGGCCAACGTGTGTTCACCCGGCCGGTAACCCGCAAAGCCGTGCTCCTGCCGCTCCCACAGCGTGGTCTTGCCGTCCGCCGAACCGGTGGGCGCCAGGATCACCGTATACGCGCCCCAGACTGCGCCGGGCAACCCCTTGCGCGCGCGGTCGAGCTGCGTGTTGAGGTCGTCCATCTGCGTCTCGGACAGACCGCCGGCGCGGTACTGGCGGTGAATCGCTTCCAGCGCCAACAGCTGCACGGCGGTGCTCTCGACCACCCGACTGCCCTCCTCGGTGGCACCCATAAAGACCAGCGTGTTCTTGAACTGACGAAAACGCTGCCCTGTGCCTGTCGCCGGGGCGTTGTTGGCGTTGGCCAGAATCGCCTGCACAAAGGCGATGGTCTGGCCGCGCCGGGCCTCGCTCTGCCACCAGGCTTGCTCCAGGTCGAGCACGACCAGCGTCAGCCGGCGGCGGTTGTCGACGCTCTCCGGGCCCGCCGGCCACACCACCGCCTCGGGGAAGGTGCGCCGGCCCGTCACGTCCTCGACGGCCTGCCTGATGCGCTCGCGCACCGCCGGCCGGTCCTGGCGCACCGACTCGATGCGGGTCACCAGCATCTGGTTGAGGTTGGGCTGGCTGTCGATGCGGTACGTCGTCTCGTGTGCGGCCAGATACCACAGCCGCGCCCGCAGCTTGTCCAGCGCATCGGCGGCCAGGGCCGGCACGATGCCCGGCCGCAGGGTGGCCAGCCAGAGCTGCGGCCGCTCAGCCGAGGCGGCGCGCTGGGTTGCACCGCTGTGCGAGTACATGAAGGTCGCCGTGGTCAGACCGGTGGCGATCTGGTAGCGGCTGTAATCGCCGCCCGTGATGCGATCGAGCAGCGGCGCTTTGCTCTCGTCCGTGCCGCCGATGTCGGAGAGGATCGCCGATTCGTAACCACCCTTGTTGTCCACGTACTCCAGCAGCTCAGCCCGGACCTTGCCGTCGTCCAGGTTGACGTGCGCCGGCTGGATCAACGGCGCGGCATGCTGGCGGCGGTAGAGGTCGCCGATCACCAGGGCCAGCAGACGCAGCACCCCACGCGTGCGCTGGAAGCCGCTGATGCTGCCCCAGCGGTCGCGCAGGATCTCGATCAGCGCCGGGTGGAAGGGATAGGCGCGCGCCATCAGCTCGCGGTACTCCGGGGCCTGGGCCTCCTGTGGAAAATCGCCGGGATGGGCGCGGTAATAGTCCCAATAGGCCTGCGCCACGCCGCGCGCCTGGGCCTCCAGTTGGGCCGGCTCGCTGTCGAACAGACGGCGCTTGAGGATTTCGTACAGCTCCTCGCGTTCGGCGCTGACCTCCACCTGGCGGGTGCGACGCAGAATCCGCACGGCGGTGTCGATCTCGCTGGCCGCGCGGATGGCGGCCTCGCCGATCTGCTCCTGTTCGCTGCTGGTCATGGTCAGCACCAGGGCGACGTCGTCGTCGGCATTGACCGCGCGCGTCAGCTCCAGCAGGAACTCCTGGGCCTGATCGGACAAGTAGCCGCCGCCCACGCGCAGCCCGCTGGCCTTGGTGACGTACGAGAGGGTTTCGTCGATCAGCAGTAGGGAGGGGCCGGCCGCGGCAAAGAGGGCTTGCAGCGCGTCGCTGCCCGGCGCCACGCCGGTCTCGTCGCTCTCGCGCACGAATTCATAGAACTCGACGCCGCGGTCAGGCGCGCCCAACCGGTAGGCGATCTCGCCCCACAATGTGCGCAGGGTCATCGCCGCGCCAGCCGGACCGGGGACCTCGCGCGGCTGGCCCGGGCTGATGCTGGCGCAGTCGATGCTGACCACCTGCGCCGCCGGCACGCTGACCAGCCCGGCCTCGGCCAGCAGCTCCTGCACCGGTTCCAGGTAGGCCAGGCCGGCGCCGTGTTTGACCCTGTGATGCAGCGCCAGCAGGGTGTGCGTCTTGCCGCCGCCGAAAACCGTCGCCATCTGGGTGATGCTGATGCCATCGTCCTGCCCGGCCAGGCGGCGCAGCACGCCGGCCACGGTGGCGCGCAGCCCACGCGTCAGGAAGGTGCGGCGAAAGAAGGTATCGGGGTCCTGGTACTCGGCCGCCGCTCTGCCGGCCTCGACCTGCGCCAGATCGACGGCGAAGACCTTCAGGTTCAGCCGGCCCTCGCGGATGTCGCGGTGCGGGACGGCGCTTTGCCACCAGGGCATGGGAGATGGGGCGGTGGCGTGGCCGGGTGGTTGGGTCACCGGGAGGCGGTTGGTCTCGCGCAGGATGAGTTCGACCTGGGTGACGACGTAGGCGGCCTCGGCGGGGTCGGGGTCTTGGCCCTCATGGACAGCCTTGTTGCGGATGTCCACCAACGGATTGAGGGCGTTGGGGTTGAGGTAAACCAGCGGCCGGCCCAGGCGCTTGGCCAGGTCCTCGGCGGCCCGGCTGGTGCGGTAGAGACCCACCAGCTTGCCCAGGGTCAGCTTGTGGAGCGGCTGGCCGCCGCCCACCTGCTCCTGGGCGTCGACCAGCTGTTTCTGCCGCGCCGGCGGCGACTGGCCGAGCAGCTCGTTGTACAGGTCCACCAGCAGGCTCTCGAGCGCGCCCGCCGCGGTCTGCACGGCCTGGGCGTGGTGGTGCTGATCGAGGAGGGTCTTGGCTCTGGCGAGAGTTTGGGGATAGTTCATGAGCGCTCCACAGGGAAGTTGTGCAACA